>DAHUXF010000180.1 GCA_027307295.1 Acidobacteriaceae bacterium | reverse complement strand
TCTGACATTTCCATCCGTCGCCGAGCCGACCACCACCACGCCCGATCCCAGCTTGTCGCGCAATTGATCGACCAGGGTGCGCAGCTGCGGCCGTTCGAGATTGTCGGCGCGATGCATACGGCAGGGGTGCGGCTCATGGCCGGGACTGACACCGCCGCTGCCGTAGACGTGCTTCCCGGATTCAGCCTGCATACGGAGCTTGAATATTTTGTCCGAGCGGGCCTTACGCCCATGCAGGCCCTGCAGACGGCCACCCGTAACCCAGCCAGCTTTCTTGGATTAGAAAACGAGCTGGGCACGGTGGAACAAGGCAAGCTGGCCAATCTGGTGCTGCTGGATGCGGACCCGCTTCTAGACATCCGGAACACGCGAAAAATTTCCGCCGTTGTATTCAACGGACGGCTGCTTACGCGTGCCGATCTTGATCAGGTGCTGGCTCAAGTGGCCGCTTTTGCCGCATCGCATTGAATCGCGCTTTAGGCTTAACGGTCACCTGCTTACATCAGTTTTCCTTTGTTCCAAGTGGAATAAAACGGGTTCTTATTCTGGATACTGAATAGCGTTTGACCTGCCCGCACCATTGCGAGTCCACTGCCTCCGGTATTCCTAAGACGCGAAGGTCCAACGCGAGATTGGTGACGTAAAGAAACTCACCATCATTGCTGAATGCCGGGCTGGCAGGGAACAGCAAGCCATGAGACAGGCCATGGCGATCGACACCCTCGAAATCGCCGAGCCGGGCCAGCAGTTTGCCCGTGGGGCTGATCACGTCCATCTCGTCGTTCTGGTTGGCTGCCACCCAGAGGTTGTCATGCGCGTCAACGGCAATTCCGTCCGCGCCATTGATGCTGTTGACGAACACGGAAGGCTTGCCGGGCGTGCCGTGGTTCACAGGGATCTGCACAACCGTATCATTCCCGGTGTTGGCAATAAACATCATTGTCTGTGCGTGATTGAACTCCACGCCATTCGCTCCGAATGGAGGGATGCCAGTGGTAGTGAGCAGTGGATCACTGATCCATGCTGTCCCTGGTCCGCCGTTAGCGCCGGTTTTCCAGATGATGCCTTGAAAGGAATCCGAGACGTAGACGTTTCCGGCAGAATCAAATGTCAGTCCGTTGAGTCCGGAGTTGCCGGTGACGGTCATGAATACTGAAGAAGCGCCGGTCATTGGATCAACGCGCAATACCTGACCTGCGCCAAAGTCGATCATCAGCAGCGCCCCTGTCTGGGGATGAAATGCAAGCCCGAGCAGATGCGGCGACGAGTTCTGCACGCTGACATTGCGCAGCAGTTTGCCTGCAGGGTTAAAAACATAGAGTTGCCCCAGTCCGCTGACTGCACCCGTTGCATTGAACCCAAACGTTGCTACATAAATATTGTTATCCGGCCCTACTGTCAGGCCTTCGGGGCCGGTAGCTCCGTCCGGGAGCACAGCAAACAACTCTGCTGCTTCGCGGTTTGAGTCGCCACGATCTTCACCGCTGGCAGGCAACGGCCCGGCCAGCACAGACAATAAAAATAACACCGTGATGCCTGTCCTAATCCAGATGCTTTGGTTGATTTTCATAGGTCCTCCATCTGTGCGTGTTTAGGATTCGAATGAAATGCGGTTGAGAATTGTAGTACACGCCGTCCACAAAATCACATCGGAAACCAAGGGAAGCCAAGCCTGGTCTGGAGGTTCAGAGGAACAGGCGATGATCGCACCCGGAATGCGACGCAAAGATTTGGCTTATTGTTACGGCGTTGGAGCCTGTGTGGGGAATGCGGTCAAATGTAGGCCAGTGGTTGTTCCGGGAGCATAGAGCTTGATCCCAATGAAGATCTTCACGACCTGATTCGTGGATGGATTGCCTGCTGTATCCCCGGACTTTGCCGGCTTGTTGTTTGTTCCAGACACGGCCTGCTGCTCAATGGTGAAAGCCAGAGTTTGCGGATCGGGGTCAACGCCACGGTCAAAATCACCCGGAGCAGCGGCATGCTGCACCAGCATATTGATCAGAGACCAGGCATCGCGATATTCAAATACAACAGTTTTCGTGGCCGCATCGCCATAGGCTGGCGCGGCTGGAACTGGACGAGTGGGTGAATCTTTGGCCCAACGCAGCGTGAGCTTGAAAGGTTGTCCAAAGGTCCAGTGGCCTGTTCGCGGCGGATCAGAGTTGCGGAAGGCATCGTTGCCGGAGAGCAGCGTCCAGTCAATGATCTGGTTGCCATTGATCTCATGGCCGCGATTGGCGCGAAATGCTGGAACAAAATCAAAAGCCAGTGCTGCGTTCGGCTGTCCGGTGAGCAGTGACTGCAATAGCGGGCGCAACGATTCGAGTTGATTCACAAATGCCGCGATCTGCGCAGTGGAAGAGCTGGTATTGTTTTGCAGACTGTCGTGAATGGCCTTGCCATCGGCGTCAAGACGCCGGAACAATTCAATTACATCAGCGGGATCAGCCTCTGGCGCGCCCTGGGTGGATGACGCTGAGAATGGGAACTTGCCGGCCAGCCGCTGGTTGAAGAAATCTGCAAGCTGGCTGTATTGTTGCGACGCAGTCTGGCGCAGTAGAGACCGGCAGCGCGTGTAAACAGCGCGCTCCAGGGAACGGCGCGTCTGGGCAAAGTAGACGGGCACTGCAGGCGCTGCGGCAGTAGATGTCTGGCAGTCGGGAGGGGCGGTCTTGTCCATCTGTGTGGTTAGATAATCTTCCAGAGATCCCAGGCTGGAAGTTGCCGGTGCCGCTTCAAATTTTTGCAGATCGCTCACCATTCCCTGCCATTTGGCAACAAGTGTGGCTTGTTTCTGATTTTTTTGGCTGCGCTGCAGGAAAGCCACCATGGGCTTGGCTGAATCCACGTAAGGTTGCAGATTCTGGCGTTGAATTGTCAGGTAACCAAGCATCTCTTCAGGACTATGTGTGCCGTAGCCGGCTGTAGTGGGCAGGGTTCCGGCAGTCCAGCGGTCAAAATTGCCAGTGGGCGGCCAGTAAAAATGCTGGGCATCAAAAGCATGGTCAATGCGTGAAAGCATGATGAGCGCATGGTTGGAAGTAACGCGCAGAAGGTCCTGGTAATCTTCTTCGAAATCAAGTTCACCGAACTGGTCCAGCAGGGTGCCAAGAGACTGTGCTGCTGCCTGAAAAGTGCGTGCCTCGGCAGCGGTGGCCTGGTCGGCTTTGTCACCAGCAGGCAGCGCCTGAAATTGCTGCGCTGAAGCAATTGCATCCACCATGTTGGCCCCCAGCCGGTCCAGAGCAACAGTCTCAAAAGTTTTCTGAAGAGTGTCTGGAGTGTTGGCCAGAGTGTCGCTGAAGAACTTGTCGTAAGCAGCCTTGTCTTGAAGGGCTTCCTGCAACATGCTGCTGTCCCAGAAGAGCTGCTGGCCGCTGGGAACGTCCTGTATTTCTTTTGTGCCTTGGTGCGCTATAAAGGGCAGCTTCAGAAAGTTGTCGAGCACGGTTTGCAGGCTGGCGGCAGTGGGTGAAAGCTGTAGTTTGCCGTCAGCGGCGATGATCAGATTGCCCGTGGTCGTGGTTTTAACAGCCAGCAGTTTGGCCCGGAAGTCAATGAAATGCGCGCGTGCCATTTGCTCAATAAACGACTTCAGTTGCATGAGTCCAGTGCAGGAATTCACTTGCTCCTGCGGATCGCACAGCAGCACATTTTCCGCCGGAGGCCGCGAAAAAATCCGCGTGAGCGCCTGGCTGAGGTCGTCGGGTAGCTGGAACTCGTCTTTGGCAATCCATTGCAGGTCTTTCGCGCCCAGTTCGGTTTGCACCTGGACAAGCGATTTCTGCAGGCTGTCTAATTGCTCATAGGTGTCCAGCTTGTTTCCTTCAAGGAGGCTGATCTGGTTGATGAGCGCGTCAATGGAACTCAAAAGTTGATCTTCATTCATTCTCTGGCGAAGAACGCCGGTAGACAGCATTTCCAGCTTGTGTATGGCAGGCGCGTTCCATGGATGGCCGTCAAAAAGGGCGCCAGATGAACTCCGCACGACCGCATCCATTTCTGCGCTGTTGTGGCGGGAGATACCAGCAAAAACCGGAGGAGCAAGATTGGTTGCCAGCGTAAGCATGTCCTGCCCGTTGCCGGCTCCGGCGGGAGCAAGAGCGTTGAAAACAAGAATATTGCTTTCCAGCCCCAGTAATTCATCAACAAAACCGGCCAGCTGTTGTGATGCATTGTTCGGCGGAGTGTGTATTTCAGGAGACGCTGAAGGGTTGGCGACGTCAGAGGTAGATGGAGCTTTTAATAATTCTCCGGTCTTGCCTTCCAGTTCAGAGCGCAAACCGGGATAGACCAGCTTGTCAAAAACAGGCGGCATCGTTTCTTGTAAGCGGGCATCCAGGCTGTCAATCATGGAAGCAGGAAGAAAGACAGATTGAAAATTTCTGCCGCTCAGAGCTTGCGCGGCATAGATGGCATCATAAGCATGCTCCGGTTGCGGGATGTCAGCCGTCTCTTTCAATGCCGCAGCAACATTTTCCAGATGAGGCAGCGTCATCTGCCCAGCTTTTTGTAGACTGCGCCAGCCCATCCCGGCGCCGCTGGAAAGCAGAATTACAGCCACTGCACACAATGCCTGGGCTGTATAAACCACGCGGTTCTTCGGCGCAAGTGAGGTGTCAACAGGGCGGGCCAGGCCGCGCTCGGGGAAAATCTTGTGATCAAAAAGATCAGCAGTGAACCCGGCTAGTCGTGGATCGCCAGAACGGCGGGCCGTTTCTGTAAAAGCATCATTCGCATCGGGTGTATGGCTGGAGAAATAGATTCCACGAAATTGCAGGCCATCACGATGACCTGAATTACGGAAAAAGGCATCAAGGAACAACGCAACCGGCGCTTGTAATGCCTGGAACTTTGCCGGCAGCAGAAGCAAATCATCGCGCACCAATTGGCTGCTTGCATCGTGAGACTTTGCCGGTTGGGCGAAAAATTTTGCCCGCTGCTCGGATAGCACCTCAAGAACATAGGCAAACGCCTCAGCAGTCCATTGCGGACGGAAGGGTGCATCAAGGGTGTAAGGGTTTGACCAACCGAAGATTTCCCGCTGGTTCGCTTGCAATTGTGTGGCAGCAAATGATTGAAATCCCTGAATCGTTTCACACTGCGTCACCACAATATAGACCGGAAAGCTGAGACCGAATTGTTCGCGCGCCAATTGCAGGTTCTTCGACATTAGTCCTGCCCGTCTCTGCCATTCAGCGCCGGAAAGGGCATGTTCCCCCACAAGTTCGCTGCAAGGTACGGTCAGGATTACTCCATCCATCGGCCTTTGCGGGCGCTCTTTTTGCAGAGCGCTGAGAAATTGCTTCCATGCTTTGCCGTTGCCATTGGTGGAAGATGTGAAGAGGTCGCCGGATATTTCCAAGACCAGAGCGCGCGAAAAATGCCATCGGGCCACTCCTGCCGCCAGATCGGAAACCCATGAATGACCTGGTCCTGAAAGAGTATGTTGCAATCCCTGCAGAATGGCAGACTTGCCCGAATCAGCGGGTCCCACCAGAAAAAAGCATGGGAGACGAGAAGATTTAGGAGGCATGGCTGCCGTGCTCAAACCAGAACTTTGCCGTGCTGTCGCTGCACGTGCATTCGCTTTAACAGGAGATCCGGCATGCAGGCCCAGTCCTGGCGTACTCTTCTTGCGTCCCCACATAAAGATAACCACGAACGCGGCAATAGCCAGTATTGCAGGTATCACCAATGCCGCGAGCGTGCTTGCTGTGATTGCGATTGTCATGGCCGCAGAGTTTGCTGGATTTCCTGAAGTTTTTGGTCAATCGGATCGCTGAGTTGTTTCCACAACATCCAGGAGACTGCGATCCATGCGACAAAAATGAGCGCCAGCGCCAGCCACCATTTATCGGCCGATGGCAGCATTGTGACCTTGTTCTCTGAGAGTGTGTGGGCGTAACTTTGGGAGAAAATATATTGGCTTTCCGTGGTCTTGTCTTTCTGATTACCGGCAATCATCTGGAAGAGCGGCGATAAATAGTCGTTTGTCCCGGCCTGGTCCTGTTCCCTCAATGCCAGAGCATAAAAATACACGGCTGCCAGCTCTCGATAGACAGGATCATCCTGTTGCAGCAGCGGGCCAAGTTTCTTCATGCATGCTCCATTGGGCGCAAGACCGCCAGGCTGGTTGGTATGGAATAATTCCATCTCCAGCGACTGCCATAAAGTTACTGAACCTGCAGGAACGGCAGAGAATATTTCATCGGCCAGGCAAGCCATCACGCGTTGCGCCTGCCGGTACATTTCCATACCCAGCAAAGTGCTGCTGCGCTCGGCCTGAGCTTCCTGGTCACTCAACAGTGAAAATAACTGCGCACGCGCCTGCT
>DAHUXF010000017.1:249-17729 GCA_027307295.1 Acidobacteriaceae bacterium | reverse complement strand
ATACTGACCCGCTATGGCTCCATCGCGTATGCCTACGATGAGGCCGCCAAGCACGCCGAACTCGCCCGCAAAGCCATCTGTTCTTTTGCCGACTCAGATATCAAACGCGCCCTTCTGGGCATTCCGGATTTTATTGTGGAGAGAGAGAACTAGCAGCCCGAACTTCCACCGCCGAGGGCGGCGGTGCCACATGAGAATCGCAGGTGGCACACCTTCTCTGCGTTTTATTTTCTCCCTCATAAAAAAACTGAGGGTGCACGAAACCCGATATGAATTTCCGGCTCAAATCCACCGTTCCAACTGGTTGAAAACCACCATTGCATGAGCCGATGGAGCTTTGTATTCTCTAACCCCTGTAAAATCAATCAGATAATTGAAATACAGATTGGCATGGAACTTGCCATACCCCTTGGCAATGGTTGTAGTCATGGATCAGGAAAGCAGAGTGAAGCGCACGGCGGTTTTAGGCCGCCGTGCAAGCTTAAATATAAAGATGGGGCGAAGGAATCAGGTCATGAAGGCGGGGCGAGTTCTAAGAAGTCTGATTTTGGCGGTGATGGGATTGATGGCCGGCGCGTGGGCGCAGGACTATTCGCAGGGGCCGAATGGTGAGGCCGCGCCACGGAGCGAAGGCCCTCCGCCTGATGTAGCAAGAATCAGTTTGATCCACGGTGATGTTTCCACGCAGCGCGGTGACACAGGCGAGTGGGCCGCCACTTCCATCAATGCTCCGCTGGTCCGCGGAGACCAAGTGGCTACCGGAGACAAAGCTCGCACTGAACTTCAACTGGACTATGCCAACATTCTGCGCCTGGCAGGCAAAAGCCAGATCAAGATTGCTGACCTGACCCGTACGCGCGTACAGATACAGGTGGCGCAGGGCTATGCGAGCTACACGCAATTCAAAGGCAGCGAGGTGGATGCGGAGATCGATACGCCCAACGTGGCGGTGCGTCTCTTAAAGAATGGCCGGTATCGCGTTCAGGTGACTCCTGATGCGGAGACGGACGTGATTGTCCGCGAAGGTGAAGCCGAGATCACAACGCCGCAGGGCAGCACGCGCGTCAGGGAAGGCGAAATGATTATCGTCCGCGGAACGGACGATCCGGAATATAAAGTGAGCAGCGCACCGGTAAAAGATGACTGGGACCGCTGGAATTCTGACCGCGACCACGTGATTCGCGATGCCCAGAGCTGGGGACGCACCAATCGCTATTACACGGGTGCGCAGGACCTTGACGCTTATGGGCGCTGGGTTTATGTGCCGGGCTATGGCAATGTCTGGCAGCCGTACCAGGAAGCGGAATGGGCGCCGTACCAGACGGGCCGTTGGGTATGGGAACCTTACTACGGCTGGACATGGGTCTCTTATGAGCCGTGGGGATGGGCGCCGTATCACTATGGCCGGTGGTTCTTTTACAGCGGAAACTGGTGCTGGTGGCCGGGCCCGGTGTATGCCAGCTATCGCCCGCTATGGTCGCCGGCGTTTGTGTTCTTTGTCGGGTTTGGACATCACTCGGGGGTTGGTTTTGGATCCATCGGCTGGCTGCCGGTAGGCCCGCATGATGCTTTCTATCCATGGTATGGGCGCGGGTTTAATCGCGTGACCGTGGTGAACGTAACGAATATTAACGTTACCAATGTGAATGTCGTCAATGTGAATCGTGGCGGTGGCTTTATTGCGCCGCTGGCGGTGCGTGGACGCCAACCTTATTACTCCAATGTGAACATGGCCCTGACCAACGCCCGTGTGCGAGGCTCCATCACGGCGGTTTCAACGGAAGATTTTGGCCGGGGCAATTTTGCCCACGGCAGGCACGGCGTGGATTTGAACGAATGGCGTGATGCGCGGGTGATGACGGCACAAGTGCCGGTCGTCCCCACTCGGGAGAGCCTGCATGCCGGCAGTGGCTCTGCTGGAGTTCCATCCGGCATACAGCCGCGCAGTACGGACCATTTCTTTACCCGGCATCAGCCTCCGGCGGGGCCGGAATCTTTCCATGACCAGGCAGCGCGGGTGCAGCGTGTGGTAAGGCCGGAAGCCGCGGGCGGGACATCCGCGGGAGCACAAGGCAACGTACATACCGGCGCGGGGCAGATGGACCGGCGAGGAATGGGCGGCGCGAGTACTGGAGCTAAACTCAGCACCGGCGTGAATGCGCGCGGAAACCTGAATGAACGGACCGGCAATGCTGAAGTCTCACGGCAGGACACAACGGGCAAGGCTGCTGGTGGCGGCAATGCGGCACAGCAGAATACGCGGGAGAATCGTGGTGGCTGGACCAAGTTTGGCCCACCCGCTGGACACACCAATGGCGGAGTTGGTGAAACACCCACGCCCATGTCGCGATCACATGACAGCGGACGCATTCAGCGCACTGACACTATGCCGGATTCGCGCCGAGGCAATGGCAGCAATTCCGGTAATGACAGTCCGAACTGGCAGAAGTTCCCCAGTGCCGGAGCCAGAGAATCCAATGACCGGCCACCGAGCGCGCAGTCTGGCAGGGGCATCACGCCATCAGATTCGCCAATGCCTTCTTCGCGCACGCAGGATGGGCAGAGCGGCGGCTGGCAAAGGTTTCCATCAAACGCTGATCGTGGAGTCCAGGGCCCTCAGAGTTCTGGCGACCGGCCCGGCATCGGCAGCAAGCCTCCGCTGGAATTACACCGGCCTATCGTAACACCCAGGGACACGTACCCAGGCAGCGAACCGCGTTATTCGCCTTCGCCAAGGAGTGAGCCGCGCTACAGTCCGCCGCCACAGTCAGAGTCGCCAAGGTACAGTCCACCGCCACGGTCAGAGTCACCAAGGTATAGTCCGCCATCGCGGTCGGAGTCGCGCGGCAATTCATCCTCATCGCACGGCGGGTCAGGCGATAGAGGCGGTCATAGTGACTCGAGATCATCCTCAAATCCAAAGCAGCGCTGATCTTTTGATCCTGTGTTGGCCGGTTCGCCTACGCGCTGGCCAAGTCACGCTGCAACTCCTTCCGGGTTCAATTTGAGGATGAAAAAAAGGCGACGGAAAATTATTCCGCCGCCTTTTTTGCGTTTGCTGCAAGGATGTTCAGCGCTACCACACGCCTTTGTCGCTGCCGGTGATCTTAAAAGCTACGGCAGCCGCGGAAGCCAGAGGAGGCAACAGGCTCAGGCGGAAGGTTGCGGGAACATCACCGTGGAAGGCAGCTTGCACGATCTGCTGGGTATAAAGCCGCGCGCCATACGGCACAATGGGCAAACGCAGGAAGCGTGCGCGAGTATAGATTTTGTCGCCGCTGACGGTAGCTTCCGCCAGAACAAAGGGCGGCAGTTCCAACGGAGTGGTGCGGTAACGCTTTACGTAATCTGAGACGATCTTGAGAAAACTGGCTACGCCCGGCCAGATGCCAACGGACATTGCCGCAGTGCGCAGCTCGGTAAAATCGATCTTGCCGGAATCCACCAGGGACGCGGCATTCAGAATGTCGCACACGCGAAAATAAAAATGCCGGTACATGCGTTGCAATGTCGCGGCAAAGATGCGCTCTTCCGGCGCGGGGACATAAAACTTATGTCCGTTTACGAGCATTCTCTGGCAGCGGTCAATAAATCTGTGGGCCAGGGCAATATGCTCTCCGGTTTGTCCCAGGCGTCCAATGTGTGTCTCAATCTGCTCCGGCAGTCCCGGCAGCGTAAAGTTCCATTTGCTGGCCAGCCGGTCACCCCAGCTGCGCGACTCCATCCGGGCGTTGAACCGCTGCATGAAAATCTGTAAGATCCTGGATTTTTGTCCGGTGGAAACCAGATCAAGATCGTTGCCCAGATCGGGCCAGTGGTCCAGCGTTTTCATCACCACCGTGGGGCAGCCCTCTTCCTCCAGAGCATCACATACTTTTTCCAGATGCGTAAGAGCGTTCTCAATCCGCGCCCGCTCCTGGCTGAGCACTTCCATGGCCCATGCCTGCAGACTGGCTTCATTGCGATTGCCGGCCACGCGATTGATGACCTCAAAGACGCGTATGATGACGTGGTTGGAACCGGCAAGCTCGACAAAGTCGCGTCTCTGATGCTCAGTGAGCGAGTGCAGAAGAGGGAAAACGTCAGCCGACGAAGCCGAGCGTAAAGTCAATTTCAAAAATGCGTCAAGATACTGGTTTTCATTTTGAATTGCAGTGGCCATGGGGTCCCAGGGTGTTTCAGGTATTCAGCTCGTTGGATAAGATGTGGCTTGCACCTGCCAGGTTGCAGGACCAGTGACAGTACAACGCTGCGCGCTGTTTTTTCTGACGGCGTTTGGTTGATTTCTCTCGAAGTGTTGCTTGCCTGCGCTCCCTTATATAATCGCCAGTTCACATCCAGCGTTACAAATGAGGAGTGCCGATTGGCGTACAACGACGTAAGAGATTGGATTGCCGCCCTGGACCGCGCCGGCGAACTTAAGAGGATTCGCACGGAAGTTGACCCGGTGCTGGAAATTACGGAGATCGCCGACCGTGTCTCAAAGGGCGCAGCCAAAAAGTATGGCCGTCCCGGCGGCCCTGCGCTGTTGTTTGAAAACGTGAAAGGCGCTAACGGCGTGCCTGTATTCATCAACCAGTTTGGCTCTGAGCGGCGCATGGAGATGGCCCTGGGCGTTGACCGGCTGGACGAAATTGCCGAACGCATCCGCCAGCTCCTGAATATGAAGTCGCCAGAGGGCTTTTTAGAGAAACTTAAGATGCTTCCCATGCTGGCCGATATGGGCAAGTTCTTTCCCAAGACCGTTTCTACGGGACCTTGTAAGGAAGTTATTAAGAAAAAGGATTTCTCTTTGCTGGATTTTCCGGTGCTGCAATGCTGGCCGCAGGATGGCGGTCGTTTTATCACACTGCCGTGTGTGATTACGCGCGACCCAAAGACCGGGAAGCGCAACGTCGGCATGTATCGCATACAAATCTATGATGCCACCACTGCCGGCATGCACTGGCAAAGGCAAAAAGTAGCGGCAGAGCACTATCGTGACATGCTGCGGGGCGTGTCCGGCATATCCAAGGAGAAAAGGGAAGCACAGCCGCCCGGAGCTACCGGGGAGAAATCCGGGGCTGGAGAGCAGCCGCCCTCGGCTGCGGATGAAAGAACAAAAAAGCGCGCCGGTGTCGATATTATGGCCCGTTCGGGTGGCGGAGCTGTTCTTGCTTCCGGAGACCGTCCCAGTGGAACCATGGAAGTGGCGGTGGCCATCGGCACCGAGCCGGCGCTCACTTTTTCTGCGATTGTCCCCGCGCCTCCGGATGTAGAAGAGTTCATTGTTGCCGGTTTTCTGCGGCAGAAACCGGTGGAGCTGGTCAAGTGTGAAACCGTGGACCTGGAGGTGCCGGCTTCAGCCGAGATTGTGCTTGAAGGGTACGTGAAACTGGATGAACTGCGGACAGAGGGGCCGTTCGGCGACCATACCGGCTTCTATTCGCTAGAAGACGACTACCCCGTGTTTCACGTGACGTGCATCACCGAGCGGAAACATCCTATCTACGCGGCGACGATCGTCGGGCCGCCCCCCATGGAGGATTACTTCATGGGCAAGGCCGTGGAACGCATCTTCCTGCCGCTGATGAAGCTCACACTGCCGGAGATTGTGGATGTGAATCTTCCGGTGGAAGGCGTGTTTCATAATCTGATGATTGTCTCCATCCGCAAGTCGTATCCGGGACATGCCCGCAAGGTGATGAACGGCATATGGGCCCTGGGACAGGCCATGTTTACCAAGTGCATTGTTGTAGTGGATGAAGATGTAGACGTACAGGATATCGGCGAAGTGGTGCTTAAGGTCTTTAATAACATTGACCCTGAACGAGACATACAGTTCACTCTGGGGCCGGTGGATTCGCTCGACCATTCTTCGCGGTTGCCCAATTTTGGCTCCAAGATGGGTATTGACGCAACGCGAAAGTGGCCGACAGAAGGGTTCTCCCGCCCCTGGCCGGATGAAATCGTGATGGACAAAAATATCCGGGACCTGGTGGACAAAAAGTGGAAAGACCTGGGGATTGAGTAGAAAAAGCCATTCGCCGCAGATGAGCGCAGATCAGCGGAAAGCTGGCCGCGAATTTACGCGAAAGAACACGAATCGAATAAAAAGCGGACTGCACGTTATCTGCTACTGTTCGCGTAGCCTGTCAGAAAACTTGGGCGGCTGAAAAAGAAGAGGCTGAAAAGTAAGGTATGCCATCGGGGCAACTTATCGAGGACGGATAAGAGAGCCGGACATAATGTGGATCGCATGCTCGTTAGGGCTTGATGCGAGTGTCTGAGAATTAGCCAGCACCGCCCTCGATTATTTGTTGTCTCGGGTAATGGTGTAAGCGGTGCCCAACAGCCAGCGCGGCGCGAAACACTGGTAGCCCAGCCGGGCAAGGGCTGGGTAAGCCGGAAGAAAACATCAAGCCCCGCAGGGGCGACACAACCTGAAGGAGCGTAGGATGAGCAATCCCTTTTCCTTGATCGCTACGGACCTGGGCCGCACCGTGGCCCAGGCCAAACCGCTATTGATGAAGCTGGACAACGCCGATACCTCCACGCGTCCGAGTCCCGGCAAATGGGGCAGGAAAGAAATTCTTGGGCACCTGCTGGATTCGGCGTCCAACAATCATCAGCGCTTTGTGCGCGCGGCCCTGCAAGGGAGCCTGACGTTTCCCGGCTATGACCAGAATCCGCTGGTTGATTTGCAGAACTTCAGCGAGGTGGATTGGAATTTCCTGGTCGATTTCTGGGCCGCCTACAATCGTTTTCTGGCCCATGTGATTGGCCAGCTTCCGGCAGCGGCAGCGCAAGCGGCGTGTAACATCGGAAACAACAAGCCAGCCACACTGGAGTGGATTGCGCAGGACTACGTTGCCCACCTCAAACATCACTTGAATCAGATCCTTGGCCAGACATTTGAAACGGGCTACGGGAAGTGAAGCCGGCTGTTCCCAATTTCGCCTTCCAATTATACTGACTGCATGTCGATTTTCGGCGATATCTTCGGCATTGCCAAAGGAATGTCCGTAACGCTGCGGGAGATGTTCTCTCCAACCATTGTTGAGGACTATCCCAACAAGAAGCTGCCCAATGAGGGCGCGGTTTTTCAAGAGCGCTTTCGCGGATTACACGAACTGCAACGCGATGAGAACGGCCTGGAAAAGTGCGTCGCCTGTTTTCTGTGCGCGGCCGCATGCCCTTCCAATTGCATTTATATTGAGGCGGCGGAGAACACAGAAGAAAACCGCATCAGCGGCGCGGAGCGCTACGCCAAGGTCTACAACATCGACTATAACCGTTGCATCTTCTGCGGTTACTGCGTTGAGGCCTGTCCCACGGACGCCATCACCCACGGCCACGGCTTCAAGCTGGCGACTTTTAACGCCAGCAATCTGGTCTATCGCAAAGAGGCACTGCTGGTGGCTGTTCCGGCCAATGCGGGCAAACCTCTGGAGCCAGCAGCGCCGGTTATGGTTCCTGAGAAAAGGGCCTAGAGGGATCGCCGTGATCGCCCGTCATCGGGTGATCGCACGTGATCGGAGGCGGATCGCCGTGGCCCCCTCTGCCGAATTCTACTTATCCTCAGCGTCCTTTTGGCTCATTTAGTGTCCCTTGGAACCCTTTGCGGTGAAGGATCAAAGATCAATGAGATCGCACGTCATCGGATGAGCGCGCGTGACCGGAAGAGTGGATCGATCCTGATGATCCCCGCGATTCGGAAGAGGCGGATGATCGGAACCAAGCTTGGCTGCCCTTTCTCCCTCAGCCAAATCTTCAGATGTGTCACCCGGGATGTAATCTCATCCGGAATTCAACTTATCTTTGTGCGCTCTTTACGCCCTTTGAGGTGAGTAGCAGGCGGGAGTTGCCCCTGCATTATGAAAAATAATTTCTCAATCACACTTTCCTGAGTACAACTCGATTCTCCTGCACACATCTCATCACTCAGCACTCAAGCAAGATGGTGCCCAGCAAGAAGAAATTCCAGGCAGGTTCCTGCCTCCTCGCCGGTATTTCTTCTTCATCTAATCCTCGATTTAGCAGGTTGTTATGCACTTCCAACGCTTCCTCTTGTTTGCCTTTGCGTTCCTGGCCTTCAGCTCTTTCAGTACCGCACAAAATCCAGTCTGGCCAGGTGCAACGCATGTTCCCGGAAGCATGGACCATTTGCCCGGACGGGAAGATTGCACAGTCAGCGGCACCATCGCGGACGCAAATAATACGCCGCTCAGAAATGTGCGGGTGGAACTGGTGGATCAGCGTGGAACATCGGCAGGCTCCGTCTATACCAATCCTTCCGGCGGTTTTGAATTCTTCCACATCACGCCAGGCAGGTATTCAGTTGTGGCTACGGAAGGGCTGAACCAGGCGCATGAGGGGGTGGATGTGAACGGGTTTTCCGTCATCGTAAATCTCCGCCTGCATGTCTCGAACAGGCCGGAGGATGGTCTGCAACGTAACACCGTGTCCGTGGCCCAGTACAAAGTGCCGGCCAAGGCGCGGGAGGAATATCGCAAGGCCCATGCCAGCGTGGAAAAAGGGAAGACAGATGAAGCGTTCCACCATCTGGACAAAGCCCTTGCCATTGATCCCGACTATGCAGACGCCCTGACCCTGAATGCGGTGTTGAAACTGAATGACAGGAACCCTGAAGTCGCTATTGCCGACCTTAATCGTGCGATCCAGGCTGACGGCAACTGTGCCATGGCTTATATGGTGATGGGTTCTGCGCTGAACATGGAATCAAAATTTGATGAAGCGCTGCGGGCTTTGCAGCATGGCGAATCGCTTGCTCCTGACTCCTGGCAGGTACACTTTGAGATGGCCAAGGCCTTCGTCGGCAAAGCCGATTATCCCTCTGCTCTGCGGCATCTTGACCGTGCGCAGGCTTTCCTGACCCACAAGGAATACCCGCTCATCTATCTGCTCCGCGCCCACGCCCTTTTAGCAATGGACCAGTATGCCGATGCCATGAGCGCACTGCAGGTTTTTCTGCAAACGGCCCCCAACGGTCCCAACCGGGAACAGGCGGAAAAGATGCTGGAAAAAGCGCAAAGCTTTATCGCAAGAAACAAATAATGTTCAGGAGATCGCCGACATCGCCATCAAGGTATCCTGCGGCCGTAACGCCTATGAAGTTTTCACCGCCTGATCGGGTGCGGACGCAGGAGCGGAGAGCATAAGCGGCTCTTCCGGCATCACGATCCATGCGGCGAAATACGCCACGACACCGAACAACCCAAACAGAGAACACACCGCCCACACGATCCTGACTAATGTAACGTCCAGGTCAAAGTATTCAGCGAAGCCCAGGCACACCCCGGCAGCCTTGCGCCCTACCCGGGGCCGCACAAGCCGCTTGCGGGCTACCACTCCAGCGACACGCTTGCCGCAATAGGCGCATAAATTGGCATCATCGGGGATGACTTTGCCGCAGTAATTGCAATACATAAGTTCTCTCCTTCCTTATGATACGCAATTCGAGGGCAGGCAGTTCAATATTCCTGGGATAAAGGTTCTGGCGGCAACTGCTAAGTGGTTATTTATCAGTTGGATTGGGGCTGCGTGGATGCGAAAGCAAATCCCTGTAACAAATAAACAAAACTGTGGTTACCTGAGTAACGGTGAGGGAAGGACGGTAAGGTGTCATGCTAGGTGTTATCGGGCGGTTTACCTGATTTCTAAGACTGGCCGAAAACGGTACAACAATCTTGCTCCCCCGCATCCTTTTTTGGATACGGACAAACAAATATATGACGCGATCGCTCAAGCCTTTGAAAGAGTTTTACACCGAGACTGAGGCCGCTGGTTATCTCAACATCTCCCTTCATGAGCTGTATTCCCTTCTGGATGAATACATTTTTAACGATGGAAGCCCACGCCCCCAGAACCTTACGTTCTGTGAGGCCGATTTGGTTCTGCTGGGGTTCTGGGGAAAGACCAAGGAAAACCCCAAAGTCCTCCGCATGCCACGCCGCCGGGAAGCCTGAAGCTTTTACTACGTAGAATTTGCCTGGTACATTGTCCTTTAGGACAGGGATGGTACGGGTAAGTACGTGTGCTGTCTAAGGGTTAGGCGCGTCTGAATTTTTGGCCCTTCAGATGCCATATCTCTCAGTAGTCATAGTAGATAAAGAGAGATCCCCCATGGCACATTTGGCACCTAATTACGAGGAAAGGCAGGAGTTCTGGAAACCTGCCGTCTCTACCCGGCATGCTGTTGTGCCGGCAGAGATGTCCGAGCATGTCTGTCAGGAATGTGGCACCGACTTTGTGTTGGGATCACGTTTCTGTTATGTCTGCGGCGCTGACCGGAGCACCAGCCGGGCTGACGCAGCCTTTGCCGACATTCGCGCCTTGATTGACTTTGGGTCTTTACGCGATGCGCTGGGGCAAAGCAACACTTCTATGGTGGCGCTGATGCTGGGCTGCGCCTGCCTGATTGCGGCCATCGTTACTGGATTTGTCTTTACTGCAACCACCTTGCTGGACTGGCAGGCTGTCCAACTGTGGCGCATTGAGTGGCTCCTGGCAGCCATAGCTATATTTGTGGCCGGATTCCTTCTCAAAAAGAAATAAGCTTCCCCCTTAACACAGAAGAGGCGGCGCGCGCATTGCCGCCTCTTTGTGTTTTCAATCCCGCTTTGCCAATCAGAGTAAAAAGCGGCTGCTTTTCCAGCAGCCGCTCATTATGTTGAACGCTACAACGCTTATAGTTGAGGCGGGTTGGATGGCACAGTGTTCGGCATTTTGCTTGAGGGCGGAGGATTGCTGGGAACTGTGCTGGCCGGGCTTCCTGGTATGCATGGATTCGCTACGGTAGCCGATGTTCCTGCTGGCTGCCCCGAGGTTCCCGTGTTTGATCCGGTGGTTGACGATGCGCCCGGTGTAGATGAAGTCTGAGGACTGGTAGAGGACGTACTGCTCGTTCCGGTGGTTGCCGTGCCTGAAGTACCCGTGCTTGAAGTTGTCCCGGTCCCGCATGGTCCCGCGACGGTTGAGGTGGTCTGGCCTTGCGTGCCACCCGTTACACTGCCTGCGCTTCCCGCTACACCCGGTGTTCCTGGCGTTGTGCCAGGCGAGCCTGTGGATGTAGTTCCCGGCTGCGTACTTGTTGTGCCTGGCGCGGTGCTTGTAGTGCCCTGAGGCGTGGACGTGGCGCCTGGCGTAGTGCTTGTAGTGCCTGGAGCGGTGCTGGTTGTTCCCTGTGAAGTACTGGTCGTTCCGGTTGGTGTAGCTGTAGTGGTTCCGGGCTGCGATGTGGTGTTGGTAGTGGGGGCGCCCATTCCGCTACTGGGTGTTACGGTCCCTGTGTTTTGTGCTGTCGCAACTTCCAAAGCCAGCGCAAATACGGCTGACGCCAACAGAATCTTGTGCATAGAGCTTGCTCCTTGTAAGAATTGCTGCGGCCCTGCAAGCCGCACGAGGTTTTTTCTCAGTAAAAACGCGCTGGTTGATGTGATGCGTCAGCATATTCTCCAAGATGGCGCGGCAGAGTTCCTGGGGATATTATTTTTTCTTTGCAGAAGAAAGGCAGCCATGGCGGTCTTACACATGGTTCCATGGACAAATACGGCTGTTTGCTTTTATTCTGCGGCATGTACCATACAATGGTAAAAGTTTCTATCCGTTAAGTTGCATTGGGTTCTTAGTTCTGCCGGAACGTGTCGGGATTTTTTTCATCTGTCTTACGCGAAAGGGAAAGCGATTTGAGGGCATTCTTAATTCGTAATTACGCACGTTTGGCTGCTTTAGTTGCTGTGGTTCTTTTCACCATAATCATAGGGCGCGTTTCTTTCGCGCAGGAGACGGATCTCTCCGCCGACGACATTATCCAGATTCTTCAGGCCAACCCTGATGTTCTGGCGGAAGCGAAAGCGGAAATTGTGGCCCAGTTACGCGACCGTGGCTACAACGTGTCGGAAAAAGACGTCTCGGATGACCGGCTGTTCAGCCAGATCCGTTCTGACGACCGTGTTCGCCAGATGGTCAGCGGTGAACTGGTGAAGCGGGGTTTCGGCGGCGCTCAGCAGGGCGGCGATCAATCAACAGACCAGCAGCAGCCAGCCTCTGGACAGGGCGGCACTCAGCCTTCCAATCAGGCGATGGGACAGCAGCCTTCCGGCCAATCTCTCAGCGAACAGCCTCTCATACCGTCACCGGGCCGCTCTTCCACGCAGCAGCCCGTCATGGGAACGCAACAGACGCGCAGAAGCACGCAGCAGAACCGTCCAACGCGCACCACGGAAAGCAAAGGCCCAATGCAGCCGCAGTATCCTTTGCGCGATCTCCCGGCAATGCGCGACCTCTACACGCAGGCACAGACGGACGACACCAAGCTGGAGCGTTTTGGAGCGGCCCTTTTCCGTAACAGCACATCTGCTTCCGCGGACAAAACCAGTGGTGGAGCTGCCGGGGCGGACAAGACTACATTAAGCGTTGCGGTGGGATCGGACTACGTTCTGGGGCCGGGCGACGAGCTGGTCATTGATTATTGGGGAGCCTCATCTCAGCACCTGCAGCGCGCGGTTGATCGTGAAGGGCGAATCGCGGTGCCGGAAGCTGGATCGATCGTGGTTGCAGGCCGGACGCTGGGCGAAGCCGAGCAGATGATCCGGAGGCTGCTGAGTCAGCAGTTGCGCGGCATTTCCGTGGACGTAACCCTGGGCAAGCTACGCACCGTGCGTGCCTATATTGTGGGCGATGTTAAAAATCCCGGCGCTTATGACATCAGTTCTCTTTCCACGGCGCTCAGCGCATTGATTGCTGCCGGAGGGCCTACCGAAACAGGTTCTTACCGGACAGTAAAGCATTATCGCGGGAAAGCTCTGGTGGAAGAAGTCGATTTGTATGACCTGATGCTGAAGGGCGTAAGCACGAATGAAGTGCATATCGAATCCGGCGACAGCATTGTTGTGCCGCCGATTGGCCCGCAAGTCACGGTTGGCGGTAGAGTCCGGAGGCCAGCCATCTATGAGCTGCGTCGTGAGCAGACGCTCGATCAGGTGCTTGATCTGGCCGGCGGCGTTCCTGTCACCGGTGAGCTGAACCGCATCAAGGTAGAGCGGGTCCAGGCCCATGAGAGCAAGCAAATGCTCAGCGTCAGCATCGGCAAGACCACGGATGCTGCTGCATCGGAAGATGCGTTCCGCAGGTTCCACGTTCAGGATGGTGACGTGGTTACAGTGGCGCCGATTCTTTCATACACCAACCGCGCCGTGTATCTGGAAGGCCATGTTTTCCGTCCGGGGAAGTTTCCGTACAGAGATGGCTTTAAGGTGACCGACCTGATCAGTTCGTATGACGATCTTATGCCGGAGCCTGCTGACCGCGCTGAAATCATACGTCTGCATCCGCCCGAGTTTACCCCCATCGTAATTCCTTTCAACCTACGCGATGTTCTTGCCAAGCGCGCTGAAGCGCCCAGCCTGGAGCCTTTTGATACCGTTCGCGTGATGGGACGGTATGATGCCGATGCGCCAAAAGTGTCGATTTACGGCGAGGTGTTGCGCCCAGGCGAGTATCCGCTTTCCGATCGCATGACCGCCGCGGACTTGCTGCGCATGGCGGGCGGATTCAAGCGCGCCGCCTTCCAATTGTCAGCCGACCTTACCAGCTATTCCATCATTGACGGCGATCACGTTGAACTGGAGCATCGCATTGTCCCCATTGGGCGCGCACTGGCCGGTGAAGCTGATACTGACGTTGTTCTGAAGGCGGGCGATGTCCTGACCATAGGGCAGATCGGCGGCTGGAACGATATTGGCGGAGCGATTGCCGTTACCGGTGAAGTGATGCATCCAGGCCGTTACGGGATTCAGCGCGGCGAGCGGCTTAGCGCCATTTTGAAGCGGGCCGGCGGTTTCACGCAAGACGCCTATCCCTACGCCGCAATCCTGGACCGTGCCCAGGTCCGTGAAGCGGCAGCCAAAAGTCGTGAGGACCTGGTGACCAAAATTGAGGCCCAGGGCGTTACCGGCTCCAGCGCGCAGAGTATCGCCAGCGTGCGGGAACGGCAGCAGCTCATTGCCCGGCTTAAACAAATAGAGCCAAGCGGACGCATGCTGATCCACATCAGCCCGCAAATTGAGAAATGGGAAAATACCCAGGCGGATGTTGAGGTCCGGCCTGGTGATTCCATTTATCTTCCCAAGCGCCCCAACTTTGTGATGGTGGCAGGACAGGTTTATAACCCCAGTGCTGTCACTTTCAGTCCGGGAAAACATGCTGGCTGGTATTTGAAGCAGGCCGGCGGTCCCAGCAGGCTGGCGAACAAGAAGGACATCTTTGTAGTCAGGGGCAATGGCAGCGTTGTAGGGCGGGGATCAGGTGAGTGGTGGTCCGGCAACGTTCTTAGCACCACGCTCCAGCCCGGAGATACTATTTTTGTTCCTGAAAGAGGCGCGGGCAGCACGGCCATTGTTAAAAACCTGGGCGAGACGATACAGCTTCTCTCTGGAGCAGCGGTGGCTGTCAGCGTGATCAGGACGTTCTAATTTCTTTTTAATGAATTGAGATTTCATAGAGATGCTAAAGAGCAGGTTTGCTTTTATAGTTCTGTTTTTTGTTCTGTGCCGGCCCGCCTGGGGCCAGCCAGCGGCTATCACAAACAGTGGAGGCGGGCCTGCTCCATCCGCCACTCCAACTCCCACAACTGCTGCACCGGATGATTCACGGTATGCGAGTGACAATCCGGTAAAATTTTTGCGCAACCTTGCCCGCGATCAGAAAGATATCTGGACCAGCCCCTTTAAGGCCCGTATCCGGGATTTGAACTGGATTGTGCCTCTGGCCGGCTTGAGCGCCGGGCTTATTAATGCGGATGCAGAAATGGAGTCCCGCATCAAAGGCACAGGCACCTTCACCAAGCATTCCAGCACAGTTTCCAACGGTGGAGTGGCGTTTATGCTGGGCGGCAGCGGCGGACTGTATCTGCTCGGCAAGATCAAGAGCGATGACCATCAGAAAGAGACGGGCATTCTTGCTATTCAAGCCGCAACCGATGCTTTGGTGGTGGGCGAAGTATTTAAGGCGGTCACGCAAAGAGCGCGCCCCACGGATGGCAATGGCCACGGTGATTTTCTGAACAGCACTTCATTGACTAACTCATCTTTTCCCTCTGCTCATGCATTGCTGGCATGGTCGGCGGCCAGTGTGATCGCGCATGAATATCCTGGGCCGCTTACGCAGATCTTTGCTTACGGCCTGGCTACGGGCGTAAGCGCTGCGCGCGTTTCCGGACGCAACCATTTCCCCAGTGATGTTGTGGTGGGCAGCGCCATGGGATGGCTTATCGGACGACAGGTTTATAAAGCGCATCATGATCCTGAACTGCCCGGCGGGGGTTACGGAACGTTTGTTCGCGATGTCTCGCAGGAGAACCCAGGCAATGCGGAGCATTTTTCCCCTTACGTTCCCATGGATAGTTGGGTATACCCGGCGTTTGATCGCTTGGCGGCGCTGGGGGTGTTAAACAGCAACCTTGTGGGACTGCGTCCATGGACGCGCCGGGAGTGCGCCCGGCTGCTTGAAGAGGTCGCTGGCGAAGTGGATGAGTCCAACCCTGATGAGGCGTTTCGTCTGTACTCTGCATTGGAGAAGGCCTTCGCCAATGAGTTAAAGGACGAGCCGGGCAGCTATGTTTCGCTGGATTCGGTTTACGCCCGTGTCACTTCAATCTCTGGGCCGCCGCTGACGGATGGCTACCATTTCGGCCAGACCATCGTCAATGATTATGGGCGGCCTTTCCGGCGGGGCACAAACGGCCTGACCGGCTTCTCCAGCAGCGGGTCTGCCGGCGCGCTGGGGTTTTATGTTCGCGGTGAACTTGAGCATGCGCCCTCGGCTGCCGGGTTTACGCAGGCCCAGCAGGACGCAATTCAGACCGCTGATTTCAAACTGTTCCAGCCCGCATCCAACGTTCCGGTGTTTAACCAGTTCCGTTTGTTGGATAGCTACGTTTCACTCAACATCAAAGGATGGCAAACTTCTTTCGGCAAGCAAACGCTCTGGACTGGTCCCACGGAAGACCCGTTTCTCTGGAGCAACAATGCCGAACCCATCTACATGCTGCGTGTGGACCAGACCCATCCCAGCAAGCTGCCGTCGATTCTGGGATTGCTGGGGCCGTTCCGGTCTGAATGGTGGGTTGGCAAGCTCACTGGCCAACATTGGGTGGAAACGCAAGACGTGGCAATAGGCATTGTTTCCAGCATCGGCCGTTCACTATCAAAACAGCCCATGGTTAACGGCATGAAATTTAATTTTAAGCCGACGCCGAATTTTGAATTTGGCGTGGGCAAAACGGGCCTGTTTGGCGGTCCGGATTTCCCGATTACCCTTGGCTCGGTCAGGCACTCGCTCTTTTCTACAGGAAATACTGTGGGCCGCGGCAGAGACCCCGGCGACCGCCGTTCTACTGCGGATTTCAGCTATCGTATTCCTGGCTTCCGCAAATACCTGACGCTTTACGATGACTCATTTGTTGAGGACGAGATATCGCCCATTGGCTATCCACGCCGCGCTGCGCACAATCCGGGAATTTACCTTTCGCAACTGCCGGGCGTGCAGCATATGGACCTTCGCATAGAAGCGGCATTTACGAATCTGCCAGGCCTGTTCCAAACTTCAGAAGGCGGGTTTTTCTATTGGAATACGCGCTATCTTGATGGCTATACCAATCAAGGCGTTATCATTGGCAATGGCACGGTGGGCCGGCAGGGAATTGCTCTGCGCGGTGACACCACGTACTGGGTGGCTGCAGACAAGACGCTTAAATTTGGCTATCGCAGCGAGATTGCCGACAGTATGTTTGTCCAGGGCGGCAATCTTCGCGACGCTTATTTCAAGTCGGAATGGAGTTTTGCACAGAAACTTTCTCTATCAAGTTTTCTGCAATATGAGTGGTGGAACTTTCCGCTTTTGAGCGCCGGTAAAAAACAAAATAACTTCACTGCTTCCTTCCAGCTGACCTATTGGCCGAACTGGAAGCCAGCCAAAGGGAAATAAGGGAGACGCGCTGCACATGCGAGCCTTAGTTACCGGCATCACAGGACAGGATGGTTCTTATCTGGCCGAGCTGCTGCTGGACAAAGGATACGAAGTTTATGGGATGCTGCGGAATATGCGGCGCGAGACAGGCAATCGTCTTACCCATGTCGGCAGCAGGATCAACTTTGTGGAAGCTGATCTCACCGACCAAAGCTCTCTGGACCGCGTGCTGCAGCATGTCATGCCGGACGAAGTCTACAATCTGGCCGGACAAACCTTTATTCCTGTTTCATGGAGCCAGCCGCTGCTCACCATGGAAATTACCGGCATGGGACCTCTGCGCATACTGGAAGCGATTCGCCGGCATGTTCCTAAAGCAAAGTTCCTTCAGGCCTCCAGCTCTGAAATATTTGGCCGTTCCGTGGACAAACTGCAAACCGAGCTCACCCCCATGAGTCCGCTGAACCCCTACGGCGCTG
This sequence comes from Acidobacteriaceae bacterium, assembly GCA_027307295.1. Lineage (GTDB taxonomy): Bacteria > Acidobacteriota > Terriglobia > Terriglobales > Acidobacteriaceae > Angelobacter. The sequence goes on along the minus strand of DAHUXF010000017.1, from coordinate 282 downwards.
CCAAGCTCTTTGCCCATCACATCACCATCAACT
>DAHUXF010000017.1:0-239 GCA_027307295.1 Acidobacteriaceae bacterium | reverse complement strand
CTATCGCGAAAGCTATGGGGCGTTTGCATGCTCCTGCATCAGCTTTAATCATGAATCGCCGCGCCGGGGGAGTGAATTTGTTACGCGCAAAGTCTCGCAACAGGTAGCGCGCATCAAGGCCGGATTGGCTGACAAGCTCCACATGGGTAGCCTGGAGGGCCGCCGCGACTGGGGATTTGCCGGCGATTATGTACGCGCCATGTGGATGATGTTGCAGCAGCCGCAGCCCGATGATTTCC
>DAHUXF010000179.1 GCA_027307295.1 Acidobacteriaceae bacterium | reverse complement strand
CACGCGAGACGCCGATCACCAGCCAGCGGGTCAGGAATTGAAAGACGCCCTTAAAAAGCGCCACCACGACCAGCAACAAAGAGAACACCACGATTTTTTGCCGCGTTACGCCATAGTGGTTGAGATCATCAACGGCGCGTTGAATGATCTGCGGCGAGAGCACCCAGAATCCGTTGTTAAACAAAACAGTAACCGCGCCCCAGATCAGGGCAACGCGATACTTGCTGAAATATGGCCACAGCGGCTTTAAGTTCTTACCCATTGGCGTTATAGATGATTTTAACAGGACAGCCGCTACTCATTATTTTGCGGGTGGTATTTCTCAGGATGGAGTTTTCAGGATAAGGTAGCCGCCGGCCAGTCCAAAAATAAGGTCGGGTGACCATGCGGCGATCAACGGAGGGAGCTGGCTGACGTTGCCCATGGCTTCAAACAGGCCGGAGGTAAGGAAATACGTCACGCCGATGACCAACGCTACTACCACCCCGCTTAACGCGCCACGCCGTCCGCCGGAAAGAGCAAAAGGCACGGCCAGAACAGCCATGACCAGGGTGATAAGCGGGAAGGCCACTTTCTTTTGCAGCTGCACGCGCAGCCGCACCACGTCAAACCCGCCTTGCTGAAGGTCATTGATATAGCGGCGGAGTTCGTCGTAATTCATCTCTGAAGATTGCAGCACTTCTTTTTTGAAATAACCCGGCGGCTCATTCAGTTCTGAGAAAGTGCTTACATCAAATTTGCGCAGGTCTTCCTGCTGGTCGATGGCGGAAGAGCCTTTCCATGAGCGCTCCCAGCCATTTTCAAAGGTCCATTTCTGCAGATGTTCCGCCCACCGCGCGCGCATGGCATAGATGCGCCGCACCATCTGGAAGGAGTGCGGATTGAGTTCAAAGGCGGAAATGCTGGCGAAGGAGTTGCGGTCAGGATCAAAGGCCTCATAGTAGTAAATTTTGCGGTTGTCCTCAATGCCGCCATTCTTCTTGCTTTCGCCAAAAATCCATTTGCGGTCAGGACGCAGATAAGTCTGCGCGGGCTTGCCCTTGATCAGGTTGCGCAGGGTTTCCACCCGCTTGTTGGCGTATGGCAAGTACCATTGGTCCAGCATGAAGAGGCCGCCCGCCAGCGCTACGGCAATCACCAGTATGGGGACCACAGCGCGATAGATGCTGACGCCGGTGGCTTTCATGGCCGTAATCTCATTGGATTTCTGCATGAGCCCAAACATCACCAGAACAGTCAGCAGAACGGCCAGCGGCGTGACCTGATACAGAACCGAAGGAATGAAGTTAAGCAGGTACTCCAGCTGCGTAAGCAGGGAGATTTTTTTGCGGACAATGTCCGAGAGCAACTCAAAATAGGTAAAGACAAGAAACAGCACCAGCAGGCTGGAGACGATCAGGGCCAGATACCCGACGAAGCTGCGTAACACATAGTCATCCAGGATCAGCGGGAAGCGTGTGCTGAAGATGCGTGAGCGCCGGCGGGCGCCCATGGAAGAGTCATCGTCCCTGGAATTGAGCCGCGCTGCCAGCGAGCCTTTGAACTGGCCAATCAACATCTGTCCCAGGCCGAGCTCTACCGGAATTTTGTCCGTACGCCAGAGCAGCAGAGCGCCGATGAGGCCAAAAATAATGTTGGCCATCCAGACGCCCAGCACGGGAGAGAGCTTTCCCCCGCGCGCCAGCGACACGCCAATGATGGACAAAAAATAGTAGATGAAGACCAGCACAATCGTCAGCACAAAGCCCGCGCCTTTGCCGCCCTTTTTGGCGGAAAGGCCGAGTGGAATGCCGATGAGCACCAGCACAAGACACGCTGTGGGCAAGGCGAGCCGCCGGTTAAATTCAATCCAGTACCAGCGCGCAAACTCTTTATTCGGGTTGTAGGTCTGGCGATACAGCTCTGGGGTTGTCAGCTGCGCCACTGGCACCGCCTCCTGGGCGGGCTTGGGCACAGGCGGCAGGCTGATGGCGATGTCTGTCTCTTCAAAAGTGGAAATGGTGTACTGGTCCGGAGCGCGGGCGCTGGCATCATGGGTCTCGCCATTCATCAGGTGCAGTCGGATTGAATCACTGCCTGCGCTGCTGACAATGGCCTCTTTGGCAATGGTGATTTTAGGAGCGCCGGGAGTGCTGATGTCGGCGTCGAACACGTTCTTCCAGATGGCCGCGCCAGAGGCGCTGGATACGTCCTCCACATAGAGCACGTGATGATTAAAACCTTCATAGAAAACACGCGGCTGGACCTCAAAAGAAATTTGCGCTGAAATCAGCTTGTTTTGCAGGCGCGCCAGCGCAGCAGCCGACCGCGGTTCAACGTAGACCGAGTTGAAGAGCGCCAGAATCCATGCCACTATTCCGAACAGGGAGATGATCTTGAGAAAGGTGCGAACGCTCACGCCGGAAGCGCGCATGGCGGTCACTTCACTGTCTGCGGCCATGCGGCTCAGGCCCAGTAGAATGCCGACGAGCACGCCCATGGGGATGGTAACCCGCAAAGCCGCCGGAAGAGTGAAGAAGAAGACTTCAGCCACACTGGGCACAGGAGCGCTGTTGCGGACCACCAGCTCAAAGATCCTGGTGACTTCACGCATAAAGATGACAAACGTGAAGACAGAAGCCCCAATGAGCCCGTGCCAAAGCACTTCTTTCAAAATGTAGCGGGTAAAGATGCGAACTTTATCTTCTTTGGCAAAAGTCTAGCAGATGCAATGCTGTGTTATTAATGATAATCGTGGATATGCCGGTCATACGAATCCTGTTTCTCTGGCACATGCACCAGCCGTACTACAAGGACCTGGTTACAGGGGAATACCGTCTGCCCTGGGTCCGCCTGCATGCGCTCAAGGATTATTACGGCATGGTGAAACTGTTGGACGAGTTTCCTGGCCTGCATCAGACATTTAACCTGGTGCCGAGCCTGATAGCGCAGATACAGGAATATGTTGATGGTACGGCCCGCGACCCATTCCTGCAGGCAGCGGCACAGCCTGCGCAGGAGATGGAGTTCGGGGACAAGCTCTTTGCGCTCCAGTATCTTTTCCAGGCAAACGCGGACAACATGATTGGCCGTTATCCGCGTTATCGTGAGCTATGGCAGGAGTTCAATGGCCGCCCTCAGGAGATGCACGCCATAGCACGGAAGATCAGTCCTGGGGACATCACGGACCTGCAGGTGCTTTCGCAGATTGCCTGGATGGATGAATTCTTCCTTGATGATCCCGACATTCAGGAGCTGATTCGCAAAGGCCGGAGATATTCCCTGGAAGATCAGCAACTGGTCATCGCAAAAGAGCGTGCATTTCTGGCCCGAGTGCTCCCGGCATATGCTGACGCCGCACGCCGTGGCTCCATTGAGATTTCAACCTCTCCGTTCTACCATCCAATTCTGCCACTGGTTTGCGATAACGATATTGGCGGCGTTTCCCATCACGGTCTGCCTTTACCCAGGCGCTTCCGCCATCCGGAAGATGCGCGGGAACAGATACAGCGCGGACTGGCGCTGCATGAAAAGGTCTTTGGGATTCGTCCACGCGGCATGTGGCCTTCCGAAGGCAGTGTCTCCAATGAGACTCTGGCCATTGCGCACGAACTTGGCTTGCAGTGGGTGGCCACGGATGAAGGTGTTTTGTGCCGGTCACTCGGTACTACTCTTGAGCGGGACAGCAGCGGTACGCTGCTCGCATCAGCGGCAGAACAGCTTTACCAGGTATTCCGCTGGCAGCAGGGCAGCGCGCAGATGAACGTGCTGTTTCGTGACCACTCGCTTTCTGACCTGATTGGCTTTGTCTATTCCGGAGTTCCGGCCAGGAATGCTGCGGAAGATTTCCTGCATCGCGTAAAGCAATCCGCGGAAGCCGTACTGCAGAAGGGAAAGAATGCAGTGGTGCCGGTGATCCTTGACGGTGAAAACGCGTGGGAGAGCTACCCGCAATCCGGACGTGAATTTCTGCGCCGGCTTTATTCCGCCATTGAGCAAGATCCATCCCTTCAGGCATTGACCATGTCAGAAGCAATTGCGCTGGAACCCCAACCAGGGAAGCTGGCCTCTATCCATCCCGGTTCGTGGATCAATGCCAACTTTGATGTCTGGATTGGCGCGCCGGAAGACAATACGTCCTGGGACCATCTTTCTGCCGCGCATGATTTTTATGTAGAAAACTCTGAAAAAGTCTCCAGTCAACAAAAGGCGCTGGCCTATGAAGAGCTGCTGATTGCTGAGGGCAGTGACTGGAACTGGTGGTATGGGCCGGAGCATCACTCCGCCAATGACCGCGAATTTGACGAGCTTTACCGTAAACATCTCTCCAACATCTATCTGGCGCTGGGCGGAGCTGCGCCGGATGTGCTGGCCCAGCCAATTGCCGGAGCGCCGGTCAAGCCGCAGTTCACGCCCCAGACTGCATACATTCATCCTAAGATTGATGGCAGAAATATCGGCTATTTTGAGTGGCTGGGCGCGGCCACGCATGTCGCGGATCGTCATTCTTCCAGCATGCATGGACGGCTCTTCCTGCTGGATACCGCCTATGCCGGCATTGACGAAGCCAATCTCTATTGCCGCCTGGATTTTATTGTGCCTCCGATGGAGTGGGCCACGGGAGACACCAGGCTGATAGTTGCTCTTGAGCCCGTGTTTGCCGATGGCACTTCCGCCGCAGCGTACCGCCTGGATGTGGAAATTCTTTCCGGACAAGTTCACGGCTGGACGTTCTGTAACAATGGCCATGCACCAGAGCCGTCAGCTTCCATCCATGTGGCGCTGGAGTCAATTTTTGAATGCCAGATCCCTCTGGCGTTGCTGAACACGGAGCAGGACTCCACATTGCGCATCCGGTTTTCTTTGTGGCGGGACAAACTTCCTCTGGACGCTCTGCCGCAGGAAGGCGCAATCGATGTAAAGATTGTGCCGGAAGGCGCGCTGAGCCCGCTGCCGTATGCAAAGCCATAGCCTAAGGCAATGAAAAATCTTCACTGTAAAAATGAAGGCCTGCGCAAAGCAGGCCTTCAAGTTCAATGCGTAGCAAAGTTACTACTGATTGTCGTCACCTCTGACGGCGATCATGGTATAAGCGCCGCCGTTAAAGAACACCAGACCGCGTACCCGGATGGTCACCCCAGCGGTTGGAGTTGTCCTGAGTGTTGCGCCGTTCGCAATGGTCACTGGCACTGCAGTTACGCCCGTGAGAGTCCCAAAGGCGGAGGAGGCGTTGATGTTGAGAGTAAAGCCGGTAGCTGTTGGCGCTGGCGTTGCGGCCACGGTCCCTACCAGGGCCTGCTCACGCAGTTTGATCTTGCTGGCCATGATCGGCGTGGTGGCATTGCTTATAGCATCGGCTTCAATGCGCTGGCCTTTGCCAATGTGCATTGCATCTAACACCGGAGCGCTAATATTGAGTTTGTCCGTTCTCACGCTGTAGACCGTGCTGGAATTTACGCCGATGTCCAGGGTTGTGGCAGTCGTGTTGCTGGAATCCACCTGGTGCACAATGGTGATTTTGGTGAGCGGGCTGTCCAGAGAAGAGATCAGGCCTTCAGCCTCTTCGCCGTTCTCGCCGCCTTCGAGCTCCACCTTGGTAGCCAGTTTCGTGCCGTCGGATTTGGTGATACCGTCCACTGCAACAATATCGCCCACTTTCAGGTCAGAGAGTTGCGTGATGCCGTCTTTGAACTGCGTATTGGCATCCGTGGCCAGTGTGATGTCCATGGATCTGTCTGTGACGGTGAAGTTAGGAGCGCTGATGCTCTTGACCGTGCCGTGCACGTCTTCCAGTTCACCATCTTCGTGGTCTTCATTTCCTTCATTGCCTGCGGACGGCACTGTGATGGAGGTGACATTAAACTTAGGATTGACTGTGGCAGCCGTGACCGGCGGGCCATTCAGCGTGACCGAACCAGCCAGATCAAGATCGAAATTGATGAACTGCGGCGATGCGCCAACTGAAATGTTGGCAAAGGAGACATTCACGGTGGTGCTGGAAAGGGTTGCCGTAACTTTTGCCGGCGTGCTGCCATTGATGACAACCACATCGGGGTTGGATACCGTCAGCGTTGCGCCATTGTATGTGCCCGCTGGAACGTTGGCCAGCGTGAGCGGCTCAAAAGTGCCGGCCTGGTGCGTAAACTCCACTTCACTGGGCCGGGACAGCAGATTGCCGGTGGTAGGAGTGGGGCTTACACCCGTAAGAGTGATGGAGCTGATGGTCAGCTCAAATTTTGCAATCTGATCGTTGACCGCGTCTCCGGTCTGTATGACGGTATTCCCGGCGCTGGCGGTGGTCATATTATTGCTGCTGCCGCAACCAGTGAGCAGCAACGTCAGCACAAAACCAAAAAGCGCGGAACAAAG
>DAHUXF010000178.1 GCA_027307295.1 Acidobacteriaceae bacterium | reverse complement strand
AGGGTTGCGTTGAATCACTTCCTGATGCTGCATCACATGCAGATCGAACATTTGTTCAGCTTGCCCGGCCGGTGGAGCATCAAAGCCCTTGGCATTAATCTGGGCAGGCTTCACGACTTCAGACGCAGTTTGCACCCACATATTGCGCTTGACGCTCTTGTTCACAAAGGTCACGTTCGGGCTGGTTGAATCCAGCTCAACCAGGATGCATTGATCCGGATGCGCTTTGTAGTTGGCGATTAGAGTTGGGTCCGTAATGTTCCAGGGCGTCGTCGAAAGGCTTCCGGTTCCACTCGCAGGAATGCTCGTTGGACCAACTGGATTGGGAGCAACAGGAATTGGCGTCCAGTTTGCTGCCAGCCCAAAGTTTGCAATGCTGAACTTTGCTGTAATGCCACTGACCGCAATGGGATTGCCATTTCTATCCACCGAGCTGTTGTGCGGCGTTGCGGTAAAGATATTGCTGTTCGGCATGCTCACCGCATCAATCTGGACTTGCGAATGGTTGCTGGTGATGTCAGTGCTGTTGCCGGGGCTTAGGTAGACGCCATAGCAGGTTGCGGCCGGGTCCTGAGTGCCATTGCCCCACGTGGCAATGGAAGGCGTATTCGTATCTACGAAGGAACCAATTGAGTTGCCGGCCTCGTTGGGCCAGAAGTTCTCTGTTACTGTAGCGGTGTTCCCGTTCACTACCATGATGTCGAAAAACAAGCCGAAGTTCCCGGTAGCAGGAATGTCATAAGCCGCAAGCGGCAGTTTTATTTCAACCACCCACGTCACGTTTCCTGAGTCCGGAGCGCCGGAGTTGCTGACTTTAATATCTGTACCAGCCGGCAGGGGTGAAGGAGCGCTTGGAGTATTCCATGTGCTGCTGTTCACCCAATAATCAACCTGGCGCGGCGAGGAACCCACACCTTTTTGTACACCTGTATTGTTCGGGTAAATGTGGAGACGGCGATCATCGGCTGGATTGGCTCCATGAGCGGGGCTCAAGGTGAGCACAATCACGTCCGCATTGTCATAGGTCGCGTCATTGTTCACCTCTACTGACATATAGAGGAAGTTGTTGTCCCGTATTCCCTGCACCGCGTTGGATGACGGTGTGCCATTGTTGAAGACGTAACGAAAAGCCTGGTGCCATCCAGGATCATTGGCGACCACGCCATCAATGTTAGGCGGCTGGTTCGGATTGGTAATCGGCAGGCCCACAACCTGTGTATAGCAAAGCCGGTAATTGGCAAGCTGAGCATTCAGTGGCGCACAAAGGGCCAGTAGCCAGAGGGCAACCAGTGGTCCCAGAAGAAATACTCTGCGCCGCTTTCCTGACGTCTGCATCGCGGCTGTACCATTTGCATTTTTCATGTTCAAACTCTCCTCCAAGAAGTTCTTTTATTTCCCAGGTCTTGTTATCCGGCAATGATGGGTTGGCTTATCTGGCCGGTCACCGCCGGGCCGCTGGTGGAACTCACGGCCACAACTAAATTGGCGGCTGGCGCTCCAGGTTGTGCTGAGAGTGCAATCGAGAATAAGTGTGAGCCGGGCGTAGTGATCTGCGCCGCACTCTTCAGCGTGGCTGTCCAGAGTCCCGAAGGAGGCTGGATGGTTGGAGCAGCGATGGTATAGGTCACTGGAGTTCCTGTGTCCTTGATATTGACGTTGAAATCCACACGAACCTGGCTATTGGTGGGCGGAATCTTTACCGTTCCAGCGGACGAGGTGCCGGGTGAAAATACAGAACCAAATGAGACGATGACCTGGTCCTGGCCGCCAGGAGGCACATTGCCCACGCTGACGGGTGTTGGAGTACTGCCAAAATTCGTCAGGCTGGGTTATGTTTGGCGGTGACAGTAACTGTCAACGGAGAGGAAACTCCAGTCGCAGCTCCCAGCGGGCTGGTAATCATAATGCGAATATTTTGCGTGATACCATTCGGCGGATCGCCTTTCGGAATCAGGACTTCAGCAGGGTTGATGGCAGCTCCGCTGCCGTCCACCAGGGCTGCTGTCCATCCGGAGTTGACCGTGGGAACCACCGTATACGTTTCATCCATGGAGGTAATGGCGGTCACGGTAAATGTGAAGATGTAAGGCTTGCCCGCGATGATCAACGGATCGTTCGGTGAAACAGCGATGGGGCTCAGATTCACCTGCAACGTGCCCGTAGGCGTGGTGGGTTGTCCTTGCAAGAGCATAAAAGTAATCGTCGCTGATCCAGAGGGGTTGGCCACTGTGAGCGTTACAAATTGCCCAGCCTGGGGAATCCCCTGCAAATTGGGAATCTTGAAAATCAATTGGGTATCGTTACTTCCCGCCAGCAACTGGTTTACCGGCGTGCCATTGATGTTCACGCTGTTGGTGGAAGGCACGCCAAAGCCACGCCCAAGGACGGTGATGGTATCGCCTATATGGACCGGGCTGGGCGGAAAGATCCCGCTGATGGTCAGTCCTCCGCCTGTCGATCCTGTGGCCTCAAGAGCGGAGATGCGGTCGTCGAACGAGTTGAGAGCATGCAACACCTGGTTCCAGAAGCTTGACATGATCAGATCGCCCGGCTGAATATCATTAAATAACTTGGACATTTTGTTTAGCTCCCTCTTCGTTGCTGTCACGCATAATTGGCGTAGTTCCAGTAATTCAAGTCGTACTGCGCGTCCCCTTGAAACGGTATGTGGCCGTTGGCAAAAACCATGTAAAGCCGAGGCGCATTGCTGCCGCCGGCATCAATAGCTTGTTGGTTCTCCCGCACCTGGTAGAGCCACAGCATTTCCTGGTTCGATAGATCCATGGGCGGGTAGAGGAAGGATGTGCGAATCAGACGTTCCAGTCTTGCTCCTTCCATGAACACCGGCTTGCGGTAAGTGCGGCCGCTCAGGAACTGGAGATAATCAAATCCATCCGCCGGGTGGACGTTGCCAATCGGTATAAATCCCGCCGCGGGGAGATAGCGGAAAATATCTGTGACCTTCACGGCGAGCGGATTGGCGACAGTTTGCATTACATCTGAAACCTGTTCCTGGAACTGCAAGAACAACGCCAGCCCTTCCATGGCGCGCCGCCTGTTAGCTCCCGGCGCAACGGCATCCAGAAGGTCTCTGGAAACCAGCGCTCTCCGCACGGACCACAGATCAACGAACACGATTCCGTCCGTAGCGGTCCAATACAGCACGGCCAGCGGCACTTCGCAGCCGGTGATGGTTTTTGCTGCGCGCATCTGGTCGATCAGCCCATGTCCGCCCGGAGGGGTGCCGAAGGGATCGCTGACATTGGCTGCCCAATCCGTCACGCCGAAGCATTTATACGCCACCAGATTGCGCAGATGATTTACGTCACCCAGCTCTGCCTGCGTCAGGTCAAGCTGCACCAGCCGGAACTGCACACCGTCTGCCTGATATTTGCTGTTACACGGAGCTGCGCCGGTATTGACTCCGCTTACCTCGGCCAATCCCTGGGTTGCGGAGGCAGGACCAATCGTCAACAGATATACGCCCGCTCCCGCAATGTAGACGCCCGACTGCATCGGCAGACATTCAGAGAAGACTGACGATCCGCCGGTTGTGGCGCTGGCGGGACGAACAAGAGAAATATCGGTGTCATTGTCCAGAAGCAGCGTTCCGCCATTTGGATTAATGGCCAAACCCTGCTTGATCGAAAGCACTGGAGCAGACACCTGGCTGAGCGTGGCCGACTCTGAAACCTCAAGCCCATAGGCAACGCCCGAACCCACAGCCTGGCCCAGCAAACTATGCGCAACTTTATTGGCCTTCTGCTCCGCGGTGAGATCTTCTCCGGTCAGCAACCTTCCGTTAAAGAAATTCACGGAGCGCGTCCGGTTATTCACAATGGGAGTAAGGAGATTGTTTGGCATGGCGTTCTCCTATTTCCCTCCGCGCAGGCCGCTTTGCATCCACTCTTGCAACAGGCGGGTATGCAGCAGAATCGGACGCTGGCTCTCATCAAGCGTGATCGGTTTGGTCCCGTCCACGCGCCAGTTTTGTCCTGGCCCAATATTCACCAGCGGGACATCCACCTCCGCCAGCATCAGGCAATCTTCCGGAGGCGCTGCCTGGCTCGTCTCGCCAGAGCATGAGCATCCCGGCGGCGGCCAGCCGGTGTGAAACAAGGGACGAATTTCCGTTACCCATATACGGAACGCCGACTTGAGATAGTCTCCGATCTGCGCGGGATGAATATGAAACTGGCTCAGCGGTGAACCAAAATGAAAGTAGGTTGCCGGGTTCAGCGGAGAAGACGCCGGAATCACTGCCGCCCGCAAGGCAGCTTCAAATTGCTGGATCGTAGGGAAGGTCCCGGGATTGTCCGTAATCTGAATCTGGTCAAGCCACTGGATGAAGTCGCGAATCGCATCTTCTTCCTGCTGCAAGGGCGCGGTCAGGCGCAGTTCCAGGCGGAAGTCATCCACCAGGCGCGAGGGCGCCATCAGATCATCGGCGGAACGGCATGGCTCACCTGCGATCGGTACTGGATCAACGGGGCAATCACGATAACAAAGGGCCAGCCACAGCTTGATCATGGAACCCGGAGGCGAAGTGGTAAGCGCCGTCTGCACTGCCGGCTGGTTGGCGATAAGCCAGTCATTCAGATAAGCGCACTGCGCCGGACAGACGCGGATCAATTGCCCCTTCGGGCTGAGCGCATCGCCGCAGGAAACCGAGACGCGCGGGCCTTTGGCCGCTACATCCAGCGAGACCTTCAACCCACTGATGGTGCCGTAGCCTATCAGGTCGCGCGCCATCCATTGATCGCGTCCGGCAAGGTATGCGAATTCCTGCTTGAAGTCGTCTACACCCAGCAGCATGCCAAATGTGTAATTCACATGCTTGGATGGATCGGGCGCAACCGCGTCCGGTGTAGCGGCGAGTTGCATGACTCCGCTGCTCATCGTGGTTCTCCTTTGCCGCAATATCGAGCTTTACAGTCCATTGCCTAACAGCTCCCAGGATGTAGAAAATTTGGATCCAAAAACTGGCGGTCGCGGGGCTGGCATGGCTGCTGGCGGCTCAAATAACCTGAACCTGCATAACTGTCGCCCAGCACCACCGGACGCATCAACTCCGGCGCGCGGCTGCCGTGGTCCAGCACGGAATCTTCACCCAGCCGGGCCTCACCCACGCGAAAAAATGCCCAGTAGAATTTGATTTCAAAAGTTGTGTGCGCCGGTTTTTCCAGGGCCACCACGCGCTGCGCCAGATCCAACTTTGCCCGATGCGCCTGCACATCCTGCGCATCGCTCAACGGCATTGGCAAATAAACCGTGAACTGGTGCGCGGCTGCCTGCATCAGCAACACCCCTTGAAACTGGTACCAATCCAACAGCGGCTGCGGTTGGCGCGGCAGCGTGGAAGGAAATGGCACATCGCCAAAGCCGCCGTAAGAGGTGCGATATGCGGCATTCAGCGCGCTGATCACGCCATAGCGGCTGCGCAGAAAAGTCATCCACAAATCTGATCCGCTCTCTGGCTGCGACGGCGCCATACCCAGCGTGCTCATGGAAAAGGCGCTCCATTGCGGGTACTGCGCGTCCGTGGCTGACATCGTAACCGGATATGACGTGCCCGGCGCCAGTCCCAGGCTTTGCTGGAAGCGGCTGTCAAGATCGTCTGCACCCTGGGCCGGGGTCCACATGGGTGTCTGCAACTTTGTAGGAAGCCCGGAGTCCCCGGCTGTATCTTGCAGCAGTCCCAGCGGCAGTTGCCGCGTGCGAAATTTCTCTATGATGCGCGGGCCATTGTTGGCTTGCACAGGGCTGGTGAAGACGCCGGGATCGGCGCAATCTTCCAGCATGAGCCGCAACGCCATCATCAAGCCCGGCAGTGTGCCGCGCGCTTCAAAAAATCCCGTAGCATGGCGCAGAAAGAGCCGGCGCTTGGCCTCGCCCCACGCCGGATCAAGCGCCACGCCAAACCAATTAGCCAGCCAGTCCAGGGCTTCCGTGGGAGCGCTGCATGCATCCAGCAATGCCTGCACCGTGGCCACACGGTCTTCAATCGAGGTGTAAAAGCCTTCCATGTTGGCCAGGAACCGGTCAAGAAAAGACGCTGACTTTGGATCTTCACGATACGCCGAAGGCAGATAATGATTGAGATACGAAAAGCGCGGATAGTACGCCCGAGCCGCGCGGATTCTTGGCGTGAGCCGGCCATTCCCCGCCAACACAAACTTCAGTTGCATGAATTGCCCGGATGCTTGCTGAAATAAAAGTTCCCAGGCATCAAGTCCAGATGCCATTCGCGTCCAGGGCAACTCTGTGCCGTTGCCGCGCTGGTATGGTCCAGGCTCAAGGTTCCACTCCTGGACCGCCAGATAATTTGGATCATTGTGTGCGCGGCTGTAG
>DAHUXF010000177.1 GCA_027307295.1 Acidobacteriaceae bacterium | reverse complement strand
GGACTCGCGGGTTCCTCATTTGCCGTGGGAGTAGGATTTGTTTCCCGCAGATACCCGCCTGAACGGCAGGGCACTGCAGTGGGAATCTACGGAGTCGGGAACATCGGCCAGTCTGCCGTGGTCTTTGGCGGGCCATTGCTGGCAGCAGTTTTTGGATGGCAGAAGGTTGTTGTCGGTCTCGCAGCCCTGCTGGTGTTATGGGCTATTGTCTTTGCCGTGGTGGCCCGCAATCCGCAGGACGCGGCGCGGCCTAAGAGCCTTGGCGAGATGCTCTCCGTCCTCCGGCGTGAGCGCTTGTCCTGGGCTTTGTCAGCTTTTTATTTTTTGACTTTCGGCGGATTTGTTGCGTTCTCCATCTACCTTCCAAGTTTGCTGCGCAGCCAGTTCAGGCTCAATCTGGTCGATGCCGGTTTCCGCACCGCCGGTTTTGTTGTGTTGGCAACAGCGGCACGTCCGTTGGGTGGATGGCTTTCAGACAAGATCGGCGGCGCACGCCTGTTATCGGCCGTCTTTCTCGGCATTGTTCCCTTTGCCCTGCTGCTGATCTGGCCCGCGATCCTGCCGTTCACTGTGGGGGCACTGGGCTGCGCAATGCTGCTGGGCCTGGGCAACGGCGCCGTGTTCAAGCTGGTGCCACAGTATTTTCCACTCGAAACCGGTACGGTGACCGGCCTGGTTGGAGCACTGGGTGGACTCGGCGGTTTTTTCCCACCCTTATTATTGGGTTTCTTCCGCGACCATACCGGGACGATCTGGCCTGCTTTTGTGCTGCTGGCCGCTACCTCTCTCATCTTGTGGCGCGTGAATGCGAAGGTCTTTATCCCTGACCAGCAGAAGCTCGAAGATCTATTGCCTGTGGCGCTCACCCGTACGGCGGACCGGATTCGGGCGGGCTCATGGGCCACACTCCTCACTGGACTCATGGTTGCCGCGATTGTGGTGGGTTCGCGGAACCTGGAGAACTTTGATCCTGCGCTCGTCGCTTATACCTTTGCCATCATCTTTGCCACCTGGGGTGTGGTGTACCACTACAATGTCTGGCTGAGGAAACCGCCCACGCGGATTTATTGGGAACGTGGCTGGCAACTATTCCGCCAACAGGGCCTGTTGCGCAGTCTGACGCGAGTGATGGTCCTGGGAGCACGGTACCTGGTGGGCCAGGGTTTTATTCGACGACGCTCCAGGCTGCGCTGGGCGATGCATCAGCTGATCTTCTGGGGATGCATCCTGGCAGTGCTCATCACATTTCCCCTGGTCTTCGGATGGATTTCATTCCGCACCCTGCCCAATGACCAGATGATGTATGTGGTCCACGTGTACGGCTTCCCCATGCTTCAGTTTGGCGCACGGTCCCTGGTCGCCGAATTGCTATACCACGGTCTTGACATAGCTGCTTTCCTTGTCCTGGGTGGAATCTTATTGTCTCTTTGGCGACGAATGCGCGATCGCGGAGCTCAGGCCGTACAAAACTTTGCCATGGATTTCTTTCCCATCATCCTCCTGTTCGCAATCTCGATCACAGGGCTGGCGCTGACTGTATCCCAGCTCTGGCTGCGCGGACAGGCCTACAGCTTTCTCTCAATCATTCACGCTATTGTCGTGATTGCAGCCCTGCTCTTTCTGCCTTTTGGCAAGTTCTTTCATATCTTTCAGCGCCCGGCCCAGCTCGGAGTGAAGCTTTATCAGCGTGCCGGTGAAAAAGACGCAGGAGCGCTGTGTGCGCGATGTGGGCAGCGGTTTGCCTCGCGTATGCACATTGAAGATATCAAGCAAGTATTGCCGCAATTGGGATTCGATTACCGTGTCGCTGGCCCAGCGGGCTCCTGGCAGGAACTCTGTCCCGCATGCAAGCGGATATCCCTTTCACGCGCCCAGTTACGGCTCAAGGAGCAACCTCGTGGCTAAACCGGCTGTGCCCATCCATGCGCTTGCCCAGCAGTACGGTCCGCATTTGAACTACGCGCCGGCCGGAGGCTGGCGGGCAGAATCAACGCATCCTTATTCTCTCACCAAGACCCACTGCTGCTTTTGCGGTCAACAATGCGGAATCCAACTCAAGGTGCGTGACAATCAGGTAATCGGATTTGAGCCCTGGGAAGAATTTCCATTCAACCGCGGCATGCTCTGTCCCAAGGGTGTGAAACGCTACTTGCAGAACAACCATCCTGACCGGCTGCTGGATCCCTTACTGCGCTCTGAACAAGGATTCCGAAAAGCATCCTGGGATGAGACGCTTGACTTCACGGCACGCAGGCTGCGGGAAATTCAAGAACGTTATGGGAAGGACTCTGTTGCGGTGTACGGCGGAGCATCGCTGAGCACAGAAAAATCGTATCTGGTGGGCAAGTTCGCGCGGGTCGCACTGGGCACGCGCCACATTGACTACAACGGGCGGCTCTGCATGGTCTCCGCCGGACACGCTTACAAGCCCGCATTTGGAGTCGACCGCAGTCCCATGCCGTGGAGCGATATCCCCAAGGCGCAGGTCCTGCTGATCATAGGAGCAAACATCGGCGAATGCGCTCCTATCACCACCGATTATGTCTGGCGCTGCCGTGACAATGGGGGCAAGCTGATTGTTGCGGACCCGCGCATCACGCCGATTGCGCGCAACGCAGACTTGTATTTGCCGGTGCGGCCCGGCACCGATCTGGCGCTGTTGATGGGCCTGCTTCACATTGTGTTGCGCGACGGCCTGGAGGACCGGCAATTTATCTCCGAGCACACGTCCGGCTTTGAGGCTGTGGCTGAGGCGGTGCAGCCGTACAATCCCCAGAAAGTTGCTGAGATGACCGGCGTGCCCCCGCAATCCATCGAAAAGGCGGCGCATTGGTTCGGAGAAGCTGAGCGTGCGATCGCACTGCATGCCAGGGGCATTGAGCATCAGTCAAAAGGCGTTGAGAATTGCGCCGCCGTAATCAATCTCTGCCTGGCAACCGGCAACATTGGCCGGGAAGGCGCCGGCTGCGCGATGATTACCGGCCAAGGAAATGGCCAGGGTGGCCGCGAGCATGGTCAGAAATGTGACCAGTTGCCGGGCCAACGCTCCATTGATGATCCCGAGGGCCGCCGTCATGTCGCAAGCGTCTGGGGCATACCGGTGGAAGAAATGCCCCAGAAGGGGCTCACGGCAGTTGAGATCATGGAGGCCATCCATCGTGGCGAAATCAAAGGGCTGCTCTCCCTCTGCTTCAATCCCCTGGTTTCATTGCCGGATGCCAATTTCACGCGCGAGGCGCTGGAGAAGATCGAGTTCTTCGGCGTTATTGATTTCTTTCTCTCTGAGACTGCGCAGTTCGCCGATGTAGTGCTCGCCGGCAGCCTGCAGGAAGAAGAGGATGGCCTGGGTTGCAGTGCGGAGGGCCGGGTCATACATATTCGCAAGTCCGTTGACCCACCGGGCAATGCCCGTCAGGATTGCAACATTCTGTGTGATCTGGCCGGGCGTCTTGGTAAAGGCAAGTACTTTCCGTATGCATCAACCGCCGCCATCCTCGACGAATTGCGCGAAGCATCGCGCGGCGGCATCGCCGATTACTACGGGATCACGTATGACAAAGTGGACCGGCAGATGGGAGTATTCTGGCCATGTCCTTCGCTCGATCATCCAGGCACTCCGCGGTTGATGGAAGGAGGGCGGTCTTTCTATCCGGATGGCAAGTGCCGTTTCATGGTTACCCAATGGCGTGAAAGCGGGGACCCGGTTGCGCCGGACTTTCCGATTTATCTGACCACCGGACGCGTCGTAAGCCAGTATCTTTCCGGCACGCAGACACGGCGCATTGGCGAACTGGTAGATCAATACCCTGACCCAAAGGTCGAGATGCATCCCCGGTTGGCCGCCGCCTACGAAATAAACCAAGGCGACTGGGTTACCATTGCCACCCGTCGCAGTGAAATCACCCTGCAGGCCATGGTGGTAAAAACAATCCGGCCGGACACGGTTTTCATCCCCTATCACTGGCCAGGTGGGCGCAGCGCGAACCGGTTGACTCATCGGACGCTCGATCCGCACAGCAAGATTCCGGAGTACAAGGTTTCTGCGTGCCAACTACGAAAAGCAGGCGGCCCCCCGCAGTGGTGGATCAACCGTAGCGCCAATGGTGCGCCGCCACCAGGTTTTCAGGCTGTTGCCAAGGAGCGCCCCTGATGCACGGCTACGAGTTTTATGTTGACCCTTCACGCTGTATTGGCTGCCAGTCTTGCATGAGGGCGTGTGAGGAGTGTGAGACGCATCGCGGCCATTCCATGATCAACTTTGACTTCATTGACCGCAAGGAAACCATCGGCACAGCGGCCTATGTCTGCTGGCATTGCGATGATCCCACCTGCGCGCAGGTTTGCCCGGCGGATGCCATCAAGAAGGGCGAAGATGGGATTGTGCATGCTTCTCTCAAGCCTCGTTGCATCGGCTGCTCAAATTGCGTTCTGGCATGTCCTTTCGGCATTCCCAAGATTATCCCTGAATACGACCAGATGCTGAAATGCGACATGTGTTATGACCGCACGTCTGAAGGAAAGCGCCCCATGTGCGCCACCGTCTGTCCCAGCCAGGCGCTCGCGTATGTACGGCCGCACGAAATCGCGCACCGGCGGGAGAAACCTACCAATGTCTTCCAGTTTGGCAACCAGCGTGTCACCACCAAGGTCTTCATGATGGCGCCCGAAGAACAAGATTCGATTTCTATCGACGTGGTCGATTACATGTGGGAGGAGAAGAATAATGAAGCTATTTCGGAAGCCCAGTCGGGAACCGTTGTGGCGGGATGAGTTTTCTGTCTTCAGCGGTGAGGAAAAATACGTCAGCCGCCGCCAGTTCTCCAAGTTTCTTGTGTTAACCAGCCTGGGGATGTTCGTTGGCAACCTGTGGATCCTGGTGCGTTCCTGGTTCTCGCGTCAGCCTTCCTATCCTGTTATGGCAATCACTCATGTTGACGAAGTCCCTGTTAGAGGCGTGAAATTATTTCAGTATCCAACTCCACAGGAGCAGTGCATCCTTTTGCGGACCGGGACTGACACTTACGTCGCTTACAGTCAGAAGTGCACACATCTGTCTTGTGCGGTCTTCTACTCCGCCGCCACCAACCGGCTCGAGTGCCCCTGTCACAACGGAGCGTTCTCGGTTCATGATGGTTCTCCCTTGCAAGGACCGCCCCGGCGTCCCTTGCCGCGCGTTGTGCTAACACGCAAAGGCGATGTGTTAGTGGCCACTGGAATACAACTGGAGGGCTGACGTGGAACAAAAGACATCACAATCCGCAACAAGGAGCGTGACGGCGATTGACGGCGCCATGGCGCTCATCGTTATTCTGCTGATCGTGCAGATTTGGCTGGTGAGCGCCACGCTGGAAACCTATCTCGCCGGCCACCACGAGACTGCTCTTCCTGGCACGATCATTTCAGGCGCAATTTTCCTCGCCTGCTTCGGCCTGTATCTGTTCATTGAACGGATCGACGCTGAATCTCACAAACCCTAGATACATTCAGCGATGCATTCAGACGAACTCTGTAAGGGTGCGTAGAAGACCTATGCCCTCGATAACGGCAAAACCGTAAATGATCTGTTCAGAACCGGCCAGTAGTCCAATTCGGCAACCATGTTGCTATTTCCATCCTGAATCCTGCTATGTGCAATGCCCGGCGCAAAAGTAGTACGAGTGGGCATTCCCATGCGGAGACGTCTGGCGCAATCACAACGCTAATAGTGCTGGCCGTTTACCAAAACTCATGTCGTGCCGGCAGATTTCATTTCATGCGCGGGCAACTGCTTGAATGTCAACAATAGGTTTGCCGCAAATGCGGTTACTGCCAACAATTCGCACATGGCGGACCAGGGTAGTGCGTTCCATGCGGGTGGCCAGTAGCTTTCGTATGCCAGGACCTGACTGGTCACTCGCAATGTGCACCCCACGTTGAGCAATAGCAGGCCAGCAAGCATCAGTCTAGGACTGAAAAGCACTTTCATTCCCGCGAACGCAGGCAAAACACGTTGTCCGATCGCGAAGACCATGGCAGCGATGAACCCCACAGTCAGCGCATGACGCGAACCGCCAACCCAGCCGTTGGCGTGGTCAAGATAGGCCGCACAGATTCCTAAGGCTGTGGCAATGAGGAGCCAGACGTAGGCGACCCGAATGAAAACAGGAAATGATGCGTGTATCCCGGTGGTCTTCGCTTGCCTTTCAGCCGGTCCGAAGAGATGGAGCGCAACCATAGACGTGACCGCAGCTACTGCGAATAACCAAGGAGCAACGCGCAAAAAACCAGCCTCCGCAAGGGCCACTCCTGCAATACTGAGCAGGAGAGCGTAACGCAGTATTCGTTCGTCAATCGGCTTGAGGCCCAGGAACACCGGCAGCCAGCGCG
>DAHUXF010000176.1 GCA_027307295.1 Acidobacteriaceae bacterium | reverse complement strand
GGCTTCCTGCTTGCGTCCGAATACCATGACGACCCGTCCCTCAGGAGTAAACTTAATGACCATGTCCGATCCTTTGTCGGTCACCCAGATATTGTCTTCTTTGTCGATCTTCACGGTATGCGCAAACGACCATGCATAGAGATTGTGGCCGATTTCACGTAAAAACTGTCCATCCTTGTTAAACTCCAGAAGTTGAGCGGCTCTGGCTCCGTAGGCCGGACCGCCCGTATTGCCGCGCGAGAAAACGAAGATGTGTCCTTGGGAATTAACGGCCACACCAGCCGCTTCACCCAGATAAATGTCAGGCGGTAGCTTTAAAAAGTCAGGAACAGAGCGGTATGTGATTTCCGGCACACTTGCTTGCTGTGCCAGAACGGTGGTGGCGAGTAAGAGGCACAACACAACCACAAAAGCCTTCATTTTTAGGTGCTCCTTCGTTCGTGGACATAATACGCGGGATTGGGCCTGCGGGCAATTCAGGCGGAATCACATCCAAACATCCGGCTCACTGGTCAATAGCGAACAGCTAAAGGACAAACACGGTATAAGTCTCCGGAACTCCCAACGCCTTGACCTTCTGGAACGCCCTAAAACCGGCTATTCGATGTTATCTTGAGTAAAGCCCAGGACCGCGCAGCGGGTTGTGCCAACTCATGTCCATTGATGTCCTAAAAAAACTGTTCGAGGAGCATTGGCGCCTGCCGGTGCAGAAGGTAGAACCGTTGCAAGGCCAGCTTGGTGGTTCTGGGCGCAACATTATCCGGCTCGCGGGCGGCGGCATCACGGCGGTCGGCATACTGTATGACGTGCGCGAGGAGAATACAGCTTTTCTGGAGTTTTCCCGCCATTTCCGTCGTCATGGCCTTCCGGTCCCGGAAATTTACGCGGCAGACCTGGACCACGGGGCTTATCTGGAAGAAGACCTGGGCAATACTACCCTGTTTGAATTGCTGTCGGGCAATCGCGCCGGCGAGGACATTGCGCCACAAGTGGTGGAAGCCTACCGCACGGTGGCAGGGATATTGCCACGCTTTCAAGTGGAAGCAGGCAAAGATCTGAACTACCGGGCTTGCTATCCGCGCCGCAGCTTTGACCGCCAGTCAATCTCCTGGGACTTGAATTATTTTAAATATTACTTCCTGAAACTGGCCGGCATCCCCTTTAATGAGCAGGCGCTGGAAGACGACTTTGGCCGCTTGACGCGGTTTCTGCTGAGCGCTCCGCGGGATTATTTTCTCTATCGCGACTTCCAATCACGCAATGTGATGCTGCGGAATGGACAACCGTTTTTCCTGGATTATCAGGGGGGACGCAAAGGCGCGCTGCACTATGACATCGCATCCCTTCTGTATGACGCCAAAGCCGATCTTCCTGCGGCGCTGCGGCAGCATTTGCTGGAACAGTATCTTGACAGCCTGGGTCATTACATTGAACTTAACCGCGAAGCCTTCATGCGTCATTACTACGCGTTTGTCTATATACGCATCATGCAGGCGCTGGGTGCTTACGGGTTTCGTGGATTTTATGAACGCAAGCCGCATTTTCTGCAAAGCGTACCCTTTGCTCTTAAGAACCTGCGCTGGCTGTTGCAACATGTTGACTTGCCGGTCGCATTACCTACACTGATGGCCGCATTCAAGAACATGGTGGAATCCGAAAAGCTGCAAGGCCTGGCATCGTTCGCACTGGTCGCGCACCAAACTCAATCCAGGCCGGCCCCAGCTTCAACAACTGGAGAGCAAGGGCTGGCGGTAAAGATCTTCAGCTTTTCCTATCATCAGGGCGGCCCGCCCAAAGACGATGCCGGTCACGGCGGCGGCTTTGTCTTTGATGCCCGCGGGCTCCCCAATCCCGGACGTGAGGAGCGTTACAAAGCCCTCACGGGCAGAGACGCGCCTGTCATTGACTACCTGGAGCAGCACGAAACCGTGCACAAATTTCTGGCCGATGCCACATCCATGGTGGACGCCAGCATCAGCACATACCAGCAGCGTGGTTTCAATCATCTGATGGTGTCATTTGGCTGCACCGGCGGACAGCATCGCTCGGTGTATCTGGCGGAACAGGTTGCCAAACATCTCGCAGGCAAACCGGGCATCCGGGTCGCGTTGCGGCATCTTCAACTGGAAAAGATGATCGGGGAGAAGACCGCTTAATGCGAGCGATGATCCTGGCGGCCGGGCTGGGCACACGCCTGCGTCCAGTCACTGACGTTCGTCCCAAGGCCCTGGTAGAGGTGGCAGGTCGCACACTGCTGGAAATCACTCTGGCGCGTCTGCGCGAGTTCGGCATTCGTGAAGTCATCGTCAACGTGCATCATTTTTCCCAGAAGATTGTGGATTATCTGAAAGACAACAATCATTTCAATATGGATATTGAGATATCGCGCGAAGATGACCTTTTGCTCGATACGGGCGGCGGCCTCAAGAAAGCCGCACCATTCTTCCTGAAACATTCGCGGCCAGCAGAGCCGTTCCTTCTGCACAATGTTGATGTCATCAGCGACATTGACCTGCATCAAATCGTGGCATCGCATCTTGCCCACAAGGCTCTCGTGACGCTGGCCGTGCAGGAACGTAAGAGCTCGCGCTATCTGCTCTTCAACGATCAGCTTGAGCTTTGCGGACGCCGCGCCGGAGCTGACCAGCAACCAGAGATCATTCGCCCTGCGCAGCCAATGCATGCTCTGGCCTTCACGGGCATCCATGTTATCTCCACGCATTTTCTTGAAATGATGACGGAAGAGGGAGCATTTTCCATTGTCCCGGCATATCTGAGGGTAGCGGCGGCAGGAGAGAAAGTCCTTGGTTACCGCGCGGACCGGAATTACTGGCGTGATCTGGGCAAGCCTGAAAACGTTGCCAAGGTGGACCAGGAGTTACGCCAAAAACCTCTGGCCTAAACGCTTTGGACTGACCTCAACCTCGATATTCCGTAGCGGTGACCCAGGCTATCTCAGCGGGCTGCACCAGAGGATATCCCTGGTCCTTCCATGCATGAAATCCGCCTTGCAATGGACGCACGCGCATCACACCGAGCTTTTGCAGTTTTTGTGCCACCCGGGCACTCGTCGCTTCGTTGGGTCAAGTACAGTAGAGAATAATATCTTCGTCGCGAGGCAAGGTGTCTGCGCGGCGCGTGACTTCATCCGGCAGCATTCGAATCGCACCGGGCAGGGTGCGGGGATCCACAACTGAGTCCAGTGGATGCCGGAGGTCCAGGATCACCATCCTTGCTCCTGAATTCATCATCTGGTTTACCTCTTCCGGAGTGATGCGGGATTTGTACAGTTCCGCCAGAAAATTTCGGCGTTGCACATATTTAATGCCGACATTCGCCGCAAGAACAAACAAACTGGCTTCAAACACAATCGGCGCGACCGCTGAAGCAACATGAAGCCGCTCCACGGGAAGGTAGCCTGCCAGCATCAGCACAAGAATCCACGATCCTGACCCCAGAGTGTTCACAATAAAGAACTGCTGCCGTGGAATCCCGGATAATCCAGCCACAGCCGGCACAACATGGGAAATGCCGGGAAGCCATTTCGAAAAGATGAGAGTACGGTTGACGCCTTTTTCAAAAAACATCTTGGACCGGCGCACACAGCTGTCAGGCTCAAAAGAGATGCGGCACAAGAGCCCCAAAATAGAACTGCCTTTTCTTCGTCCCAGTTCAAACCACAGAGCATCGCCGGCAATGCAGGTCGCCAAGGCCAGCCAGAGGGCAACGTCAAAGCGCATTTGGCCGGTGGCAACCAGCGCGCCGGCTCCAACCAGCACGGGCGAGAAAAACAATGGCGCGCCGATTCGCTCCAGCAATCCCGCAGTCAGCACGATTGCATATGGATGATTCACCAGCAAATGCATGAACGATTTCACGTGTTATCCCCTGTTCGGCCTCTGGTTTCCCCGCATTGGCCAAAATAAACGCCAGGTCAGAATTCATGAACATCCCGATGTTAGATAATGTAATGGCAGCGGAGATTCTACAGCGTGAAAATTTTTGTGGTTACTTTAGGCATTTTGCTTGTCCTGATGGTCTTGTGGGAGGCTTTTGAGACCATCGTATTGCCCCGCCGTGTAACCCGGCAGTTCCGGCTCACACGGTTTTTCTATCGCGCTACGTGGCGGCCCTGGGTCATTCTGGCAAGCCTTCGCGGTTCCAAAAAGAAACGGGATTCCCTGCTCAGCTATTACGGACCTCTATCTCTGCTGCTTTTGCTGGCCTTCTGGGCTGTAACACTTGTGGTGGGCTTTGGGCTGATTCACTATGGAATGCATGGCAAGTTGGCTGGAATCCTGTTTGCCAGCGATCTGGGCAATGCCCT
Organism: Acidobacteriaceae bacterium; assembly: GCA_027307295.1. Classification (GTDB taxonomy): domain Bacteria; phylum Acidobacteriota; class Terriglobia; order Terriglobales; family Acidobacteriaceae; genus Angelobacter. The sequence goes on along the minus strand of DAHUXF010000176.1, from coordinate 2,049 downwards.
GTATCTGAGCGGAACAACGCTATTCACACTCGGCCTGGGTGATGTGCAGCCACTGTCTTCCATGGGACGCTTTATTACCGTGCTGGAGGCTGGAATCGGCTTTGGTTTTCTTGCTTTGGTTATCGGCTATCTTCCCGTACTTTATCAGGCATTTTCACGCCGCGAGGTCACCATCTCCCTGCTGGACGCCCGCGCGGGCTCGCCACCCACCGCGTATGAATTGCTGCGCCGGCAAAGCGGCATACATGGCATGGATGCCCTGACAGAGCTTTTACAGGATTGGGAGCTGTGGTCGGCGGACCTGATGGAAAGCCATCTTTCTTATCCGGCACTGGCCTATTTCCGGTCGCAGCATGACAACCAGTCATGGATCGCCTCACTCACGGCTGTCCTGGATGTCTGTGCTCTGGCCATGGTCGGCCTGGAAGGTCTGTGCCAGTATCAGGCGCGCATGACGTTTGCCATCGCCCGCCATGCGCTGGTGGACCTAAGCCAGGTTTTTGGCGCGCCGCCGGACAAAGATGCATCGCGCGACCGATTACCCCCGGCATTGCTGGAGCAGCTTCGCAAAAAGCTGCTGGAAGCCGGCTTTACGCTTACAAATGGTAAGGCGGCAACAGAGGAATTAAGTCGTCTGCGGTCCCTCTACGAACCTTACGCCATATCCCTCTCAGACTATCTGCGCCTGGAGCTGCCTCCATGGATGAAAGAAAGCGCCGTGGTAAAAGACAACTGGCAGACCACTGCGTGGCAGCAAAGCCATGTCTCCCAATCTGCTGCGATACCGGCGCATGATGAGCATGGATAAGGCTTTGTGTTCCGCAGATGCCATTCCGGGCCGCAGAAAATGGGTTAGTGGGTCAGTTTGGAGAAAACTGACCCACAAACAGTATCAGCGTCTAGCGATTCGCTTGCGAATTGCGGGCCTTTAGGCAGACGTCATCGCGTCAGCGATGAACTGTCGATCAAACTGCACCACCGCAGAAAATGGCTGTGGAACAACAGCTTTTTAGAGAAAGATCGCGCTACAATTTCACCTATGGTTACCGCCCCACCAGATGCCATTTCCCTGGAAGCTGCGCGCCGTCCGTTGCGCGTGGAAGATTGCGCCCTGTGCGTCATTGATATCCAGGAAAAACTTCTGCCACCAATTTACGAAAAAGAGCGGCTGGTGCGTAACGCGCAACTTCTGGTGCGTCTGGCAAGTATCCTGAACCTGCCGGTCATTGTCAGCACGCAGTATGAAAAAGGGCTGGGCAAAACCGTGGAAGAAATCAGCCTGCTTCTACCTGAACTCAAAGCCCTGGACAAGCTGGAGTTCGGCTGCTTTGGCAATAGCGAGTACTGCTCCCAGGTTGGCCAGCTCAATGGCCGAACTACGCTCCTGCTATGTGGCATGGAGACGCACATCTGCGTGATGCAGACTGCTCTGGGCGCTTTAAACCAGGGGTTGAACGTTCATGTGGCGGCAGATGCAGTAAGCTCCCGCACCGAGCTAAATTGGAAGCTGGGCCTGAACCGGATACAGTCTGCAGGCGCTGTGATTTCATCTACTGAGATGATGATCTATGAGCTGTTGGGAAAGTCCGGCACACCGGCATTTAAAGAGATGCTGAAACACCTGAAGTAAAACTTCAGGTGTGATCCGCGGGTACATGTTGAGCAAGGACTCACGCCCTTCGCGTTGATTTGTGGCTGATATGCTTCATTGATATGCGTTCCTCTGCGAAATCTGCGACGAAGAAAAGGTACATCAACTTAAGGCACATCAACTTAAGAACCGTTCAGCCTGCTTCTTCTTCGCTTACCTCAATCACGCTTTGCCCTTTTACACGCGTCTCGCCGCCCACAATCTCCAGCGTTATGGGTGATTCACCAGAATGTTTTTCCACCAGCTCAGCCAGACGGTGCGAGTGTGTGACCACCCATAGCTGCGAATACTTGGCGGCATTCACCAGTTGTTGCGCCAACGGCTCCAAAAGATCTGGATGCAGGCTGGTTTCCGGCTCATTCAATGCCAGCAACGATGGGGGCTGCGGGCTGAGGAGC
>DAHUXF010000175.1 GCA_027307295.1 Acidobacteriaceae bacterium | reverse complement strand
ACAGGTGCAGGCGGCCAGCGAGGGCGGCGCCTCCTTGCTGCACGTGGACGTGATGGATGGCCACTTTGTGCCGAATATTACGATTGGCCCTCCGGTGGTGGCCAGCGTGAGGAAAGTCACAAATCTTCCGCTGGACGTTCACCTGATGATTGAAGATCCTGACCAGTACATTCCGGCATTTGTTGACGCCGGAGCGGACTGGATTTCCGTGCATCAGGAAGCCTGCACGCATCTGCACCGCACGCTGGAGTTGGTCCGCAGCCACGGTGCGCAGCCGGGCGTGGTGATTAATCCGGCCACGCCGGTGCACATGCTGGAAGAGGTGCTGGACCTGGTGCATCATGTGCTTGTGATGTCAGTCAATCCGGGGTTTGGCGGACAGAAGTTTATCCCGTCGTCCCTGGATAAGGTCCGCAGGCTGGCCCTGCTGCGCACGGCACGGAATGCGAATTTCAGGATTGAGATTGACGGCGGCATGGCCGCGGACACGATTGCCGACGCGGTCCGCGCCGGAGTGGAAGTTCTGGTCGCGGGAAACGCGGTCTTCGGCAAAGGAAATCCCAGAGAGAACACACAGCGCCTGCTCAAGCTGGCTACGGAAGCCACGCTGCAAAGAGTGTAAGGCGCCGCAAAACCTGAGGTAGGGAAAAATGGTGCGAAAAATTCTTGTTTCAGCGGCGCTCGTCAGCGCTTTATTTGTCGTGAGCGGTTGCCGTCATAAAACGCAGAACCCTCTTGCCAACATTGACTCCAAGCAGCCGGACAAAGGTCTGTTTGACCGCGCCATGGATTCCATGAAGAAGGCAAAATATCAGGAATCGCGCACACTGCTGGAGACTTTGATCAACACCTACCCGGACTCTGAGTACATTGCCCGCGCCAAGCTGGCCCTGGGAGACGCATGGTACAACGAAGGCGGCACGGCGGCCTGGGCGCAGGCGGAAGCCGAGTACAAAGACTTCCAGACCTTCTTCCCCAATCTGCCTGAGGCGTCAGAGGCGCAGTTGAAGATCGCCTCCATGCACTACCGGCAGATGGAAAAGCCGGATCGCGACTTTGCGCAGGCCCAGCGCGCAGCGGATGAGTATAAGACAATGATCCAGCAGTATCCTGACAGCCCGCTGGTGCCGGAAGCAAAGCAGAAGCTGCGCGAAGTGCAGGAAGTGCTGGCGGAGCGCCAGTTCCGCATCGCACACTTTTACTTTCTCCGCGATAATCTGGCAGCGTCACAGGCCCGTTTGCAGGGGCTCACGGAGTCCTTCCCGCTCTATTCCGGCGCACATGAGGCCTTGTACGAGCTTGGACTGCTCTATGAAAAAGAAGCTAGTGGCCTGAGCAAGCAAAAGCTCCCTGCGGCGCAAAAAGAAAAGCTGGTGGCACAGTTTCAAAACAAGGCCATTGAGGCCTATTCCAAAATCGTCACGCGCTATCCGGCAACAGCCCGCGTGTCTGACGCCAAGAGACGGTTAGCCGCCCTGGATGCCAAGATTCCTGAGCCTACTCCGGAAGCGCTGGCGGAGAGCAAAGCTGAAGAAGCAAGCCGCCAGAAAGCCAGCATGGTGGCTAAGGTGACGGGTAACTTTAAAAAACATCCAGGCGTGGAGGCGTCCGCCAAAGTTGGAGAGCCAAACCTGAGCGAGGAAACTGTTCCGAGTGCCCCGGCCATGGTTCAGGACCTGACCAACCAGATCAATGGCATGCAGGCGAGCCAGAATATTGGAGTGCAGGCCATTGGTACGGGTACGGGAACTCCCGGAGCCAATGAAGCGCCTCCAGGGACCCAACCCACGGACCCCAAATCCACTGACCCCACGAGCGAAGGAACTGCTCCCAAGGTTGCTCCGGCGCAGGTAAACGAAGTGCAGAAGACAAACAACGGAGTGGACGTAACGCAGGAGCCTGCAACCGAGCAGCAAAAGGCTGCGGATGCAAAGGTGGATCCCAAGCAGGAATCCAGCAGCAAGAAGAAGGGTAAGAAGGGACTGCGTAAATTGATTCCTTTTTAAGCCTGGGGGTTTCTTTAAGCCGGGGTTCCGTAGTTTTTAGTCTTTGGGACTAACACCTTTGAATGCTTGAAAAGGTGTGTCTCAGTAGGAACTGAGGTGTTCTTCTGATTGACTTCACGGCTAATTATCAGTAAGTTAGCCTCGTTTCCCGCCCTGAGATGAAGGTGCTTTTGACGTGTCGCTAAGAATCCTATTTGCCGACGACAGCATGACCGCCCAGAACATGGGCAAGAAGATCCTTTCTGAAGCCGGTTATGACGTTGTAGCCGTAAGCAACGGTGCTGCCGCAGTGAAGAAAATTGCGGAACAGAAACCGGACATCATTATTCTTGACGTGTATATGCCGGGCTATTCCGGCCTGGAAGTGTGCGAGAAGGTCCGTGGCTCACTGGATACGCTGAAGACTCCGGTGCTGCTCACGGTCGGCAAAATGGAGCCGTACAAGCCTGAAGACGCCAACCGCGTCAAAGCAGATGGCGTGATCATTAAGCCGTTTGAGGCCAGCGACCTGCTGGCGATCGTGAAGAAATTTGAAGAGCGGATTGGCCAGGCTGCCAAGCCTGTGCCCGAGCAAACCGTCCTTCTGGACCGCAAGTATGTTGACGAACCGGAGGCTCCTGAGCCGTCCTCAAACCACCACGCCACAGGCAAGACCGGCGTGCAGCCCATGGTGGAAGTCCCGGACCATATGGCCAGCACAGCGGCCTTTGGCGACCTGTTGGGCGGGGACTCTTCCACGTCTACATCGACATCCGTTGAGCATTTTGCCGTGAACACTCCGGCGGCAGCATTTGAGACATCCGTGATTGTTCCCGCGCCGCCCATGCCGGTGGTGGAGAACGAAATCCCAGCTTCAGTGCAGGAAACACAAACTCCAGCCTCTGTGATTGAGCCTGCGATTCCTGAAACACCTGTTCCAGAGATTGTGGTTCCAGAGACTGTGGTTCCAGAGACTGTGGTTGCAGAGGCGCCAGTCGTGGAGAAATCGTCGCCTCCCACGGAGCCAATTGCGCCTTATGTGGAGCCTGCGATTGAGCCGGAGATTGTTGTAACTCCAGTCGAGCCTGAACCTGCGGTGATGGCGGTTACTCCGGAACCTGAACTTGAAATTGAAACCGCGCCTGAGCCTACGCATCCGCCGTTCATACCGGCGTTCAAAGATGTTGAGCCAGCTCCGGCGAGTTTTGAAATCCTGCCTACATCAGCGCCTCCCATTCCTGACCTGGAAATTCCGCGCGAACCGGCATTACAGGAAACTGCCGATATCACAACTCGCTCCACGGTGGCCGACCGCGTTGAGCCGGGACTGATGTCCACGATTGAGCAACAGGTCCAGGCGTTCCCGTTGTCCAGGGAAGCCGAGCCGACAATAGTTTCTGAACCGGCAGTGATTCCGGAGCCAGCGGTGGCATCTGCACCGGCAGCATCGGTGGCGTCCGCACCAGCAGACACAGTGCAGCAACCGGCCATTGAAGCAACCCCAGATGTCAGCGATGCCGATTTTGAAGCGCGCGTCGCCGCAGCGCTTGCTGCTTACAGCCATGCGTCGGAAAGCGCACCAGCGCCGGTGGCAATGGCAGAAGAAGCGCCGGAACCAGCACAACTGGCTGTAGATTTGCCGGCGGCGATGCATGCGCCGCAAACTCCGGTCACCGAAATCAGCGCTGCGCCGGTCGCGGAAGCCAGAGCAATGCCGCAGGCCAAGCCAGTCCCAGCGCAAATGCCGGCCCCGCCGCCAACCCCGCCGCCTTCCTTTGAATATCATTCGCCAGTGAGCGCTCCTGCTCCTGAAGTGGCAGCGCACACGCCAATGATTGCTGCACCGGAACCGCCTGTGGAGCGCGTTGCCTCCAGCGTTGATGAAACTGAATCGCAGGCAGCGCATGAAGCACTGACCGCGGGCCTGGAGTCTGCTTTGCCCGTGGCCGTGGCCGCAGCTGCTGAAACCGGAGCCGAGCACCATACGATTGCGCAGGCAGTTCATCGCGTGATGGAACGCATCAAGCCTGAACTGGTGGAAGAAATCTTACGCGAGCTGAAAACCAAGAAATAATTCTGCCATTGTTTTTAAGCCAGGGGGGACGCTGCGGCGTCCCTTTTGGTTTTTATGGGTTGTGCCTCATGTTTCGCGCGTCAGCAGGCCACAACGGCCAGACGCCTCGCATCCAATCTGTTGGACAGTTTTTAAAAAAGAAGACAGTCAGGAAGAGGGATCAGCCCTTTATGCATCGTTTTTTGGCATCTCTATTGCTGGCCGCGACGCTGTATCTATGCGGCTGCGGCGGTGGCGCTTTGGGTTCCCATGGAGTGACGCCCCCATCCCCACCCACTACGGCTACCGCGGACCATGTGTTTCTGGTGGTGCTGGAAAATCACGGCTTTGGCCAGGTGATTGGAAACCCCGGCATGCCGTATTTAAACTCCCTGGCCAATGCGCACGCTCTGGCTACCAACTACTTTGCCGATGCGCACCCTTCGATTCCTAACTATTTCATGCTGGCAACCGGCAATATAGAGACGCTGGACGATGGCTTTACCGGCACCATCACGGATGACAACATTGTCCGGGCATTGAGCGGGGCCGGCAAGACATGGAAAGCTTATATTGAAAGCCTGCCGTCCACGGGCTACACCGGCCCTAATTCAGGGCCGTATTTGAAGCGCCATAACCCGTTCGCTTATCTCAGTGACGTGACTGGTTCCAGCGCGCAGGCGGCGAACATGGTTGCTTTCCCGCAGCTCTCAGCGGACCTCTCAGCGGGAGCGCTGGCTGATTTTATTTATATTCTGCCGAATGCGCAGGATAACGCCCATGACTGTCCAGCCGCGATTCCTCTCTGCACAGACCAGCAGAAGCTTGAGGCCGCCGACACATGGCTGAAGAACAATATTGACCCGCTTATCAATAGCCCGAAATTCGGCAACAGCGTGCTGCTCATTACCTTTGATGAAGCTGCGCAAACCGATATTACCAATGGCGGTGGACAGGTGGCCACCATCCTGGTGGGACCACACGTTAAAACAGGCTTTCACTCCACCACGTTGTACCAGCATCAGTCAGTCCTGCGGCTGGCGCTGGAACTGCTTCGCGTCAATGACAGGCCCGGCGCGTCGGCCATTGCCACTTCCATGGGTGAGTTCTTTCAGTAGATCGCCGACATCGGGTGATCGCCGGCATGGCCCGTGATCAGAAGCTTGCTGTTGAGCTTTATCTTGGCTGCCGAACCCAGCCGTGATCCGCGTTCATGCTAACCACAACGGACACGAAGGAACACGAAGAAAGAAAACTTTGCCTCCTCTGCGTTCTTTGCGCCCTCTGCGGCAAAATCCTGAGCTGCGTTCCAGCGCAAATCGCGGCGAAGAAAGTCTGGACCTGCGCTAGAACGCCATGAATGGCATTTTCTTGTGGCTCTTTTTCTGGGTGAATGGCCGGTTCAAAAACTCCACCATCGGGGCCATGACCGCAAAGCGTTTTGCCAGCTCCGGCGCCATTTTGGATGAGGTCACCAGCTTCACGTCCAGCGAACACTCCACGTACCATTGCTTGTGGCGCAGCAGCGCCTCTGCCGGATGGTCCACGGGAAAGCCTTTAGGCATGCGGCTGAGCTGCTCTCCCTGCAGGCCGCCGGTCAGCTTGTTCAACTGCTTGTCCGCAATGATGGCATAAAATTCCTCGTAGTGCTCCAGCAGCAGGTGGCGGTATGCCTTCAGCTCATCGCGGTCCGGAGCATATACTCCGGCAAAGGCAAGTAGATCGGTGGCCGTGAAATGGAAATAAAACACTGCGCCGCCGCGCTTCACCGCGTTGTGCCGGGGAAAGACTCCGGCGACGTGCGTTTTGTACGGCGTCTTGTCCGGTGAGAAGCGTGTATCACGATAAATGCGGTAGACGGCCTTCTCCGGCGGAGTAATGTAGTCCGGCGCAAAGCGGGCAAACTCATGGTTCAGCGCCGCAACCAGCTCCAGCATGGGCGCTTTGATCAGCGTTTCATATTTTTCTTTGCGCGGCTGGAACCACTCACGCCGGTTGTTGCGCTTGAGCGCGCGCAGAAAAGCCAGAGCATCGGGAGAGAAGCCGGAGAAAGTTGATTTCATCGAACCAAAAACCTCAATACGGATGTTACTGATTCATTTATTCAGGACAAGAGCGTTTTATCAGTGTCATCCGTGTTTGTCATTGATCAGTGGTAAGTTCAGCGCGTTTCTCCACGGTCAGTCCTACACTCTTCTCTGCGATCAGCTTCTTCACCCGCTCCACAAACTCCGCTGCGGGCACAGTGCCTTCCGGCTGCTGCTGGCCGCGGACGCGGACATTTACCGTGCCGGCTTCGGCTTCTTTTTCACCCACCACCAGCACAAATGGGACTTTCT
>DAHUXF010000174.1 GCA_027307295.1 Acidobacteriaceae bacterium | reverse complement strand
ATCTATGAGGATGACAGCCTGGCCGTCATCAATAAGCCAGCGGGAATGAGCGTGCATGCCGGATCGGGCAAAGATGACGCCGGAAATCGTGGGACCATGGTGAATGCTCTGCTGCACCGCTTCAACACGTTATCGCAGGTGGGAGGCGAGTTGCGTCCGGGCATTGTGCACCGTCTGGATAAGGAAACCAGCGGTCTGGTGGTGGTCGCCAAGTCAGATGTCGCGCACCGCAGGTTGGCAGAGCAGTTCGCGCAACGTAAGGTTAAAAAAACTTACACCGCGCTGGTCCACGGCTGGATGAACGCTCCCCAGGGGACCGTGAATGCGCCGATCAGCCGCGACCTGGTGCGGCGCGCGCGGATGACCACCCGGCGCAGTGATGGAAGACAGGCAATTTCACACTGGAAAATAATTCGTGCCGTGGAAGGCAAATATGGAAAATTCTCGCTCCTGGAGGTGCGGATTGAAACTGGCCGGACACACCAGATACGGGTGCATCTGGCCTCAATTGGCCACCCGATTGCCGGGGACACTCTCTATGGCGCTCCTGGTCCTGCGAGTTACCTAGGTACAACACCGGGAGAGGCATTACTGAAGAGGAATTTTCTACATGCTTCCGCTATACAATTCCAGCATCCAATCAGTAATGCGCCGCTCTCGTTGGAGCAGCCATTACCGCAGGAGTTACTACAGTTTCTCCGGCAGATTGGAGCTGAGGACTTACCTCCCAGAATATAATGGCGCATGAGAGCTTCTGAAATGTCTTCATTGAAGGTTGTATCTGTCCTGATTGCGTTCACCCTCGTTTGCTGCTTTGCTGCGGCGCAAAACCAGCCAGGGGCCACGCCGCCCCCGGCTTCCACCGGTCAGCAAACTCCCGCTGCCAGCGCGCCTGGCTCTGAAGAAATAGTCCCGGTGCAGACCTTTCATAGCCGGTCGGACGAAGTGAACGTCATCTTTACCGTCACAGACAAGCACAATAAGTTCATTAAAGACCTGAAGGAAAATCAGTTCAAGATCCTGGACAACAATCGTCCGCCCAAGCAGATCATGAACTTCTCTGCTGAGACTGACCTACCTTTGCGCGTAGGCCTGCTGATTGACGCCAGCAACTCCATACGTGATCGTTTTCTGTTTGAGCAGGATTCCGCCATTGAGTTCCTGCACCAGGTCATTCGTCCTGACACGGACAAGGCATTTGTTCTGGCATTTGATGAAGTGTGGGATTTAACCCAGGATTTCACCAATGATCTGGAAAAACTGACCAAAGGCATCAAGGTCATTCGTCCGGGCGGCGGCACCGCGCTCTGGGACGCGGTTTTTTATGCCTGCCGTGACAAGCTGATGAAAGAGCGCGAAACCGGCGCGGTGCGCAAAGCCATCATTCTGGTTTCCGATGGCGACGACAACCAGAGCCGCGTGCTCCGCAATGAGGCCATTGAAATGGCCCAGCGTGCAGGAGTAATTGTTTACACCATCAGCACGAACCTGAGCAATAATCCTGATGAAGGCGACCGCAGCCTGAAAATGCTGGCGGAAGCCACCGGAGGACAGGCGTTCTTCCCCTTCAAGCTCCAGGATGTTGCCAATGCGTTTCATGATATTCACGAAGAGCTGCGCAGTCAGTATTCCGTGTTCTACAAACCGGAAAACTTTGAGGCGAACGGGCTGTTCCGTCCAATCCAGATCGCGGCAGAAAATAAAAAGTACAGAGTACGGGCCAAGAAGGGATATTACGTGCCTCGCCAATAGCAGGAATGTATCTCATGTGCTCATCCCGCGACGCCGCAAATCTGCATCCGGAGACGGCAGTGCCCGGTCAGCAACCAATGCATATTTAGTTCCGGACCAGGGGCCCACGTGAAGTTTTGCGGAGCGGCACAAGAAGCGTGAAGGATCCTCAATAACTCCCAGCAGCATAGCGTGCCGGAGATGCAAGATCTAATCTGCTCGTCCAATTGCCAACGCAAAAGCAAAGGCGTGCAACCCAAACAAACTTCCCCCACTGAGATAAGCGGAAAACATTCTGGTGAAAAAACCCTGGCGGCACCGCTATAGATTTGCGCTTTTCGCGTTGATTCGCAGCCAATTCTTCCTGAGCTGCGCAAATCTGCGGTGTTGAAGAAAGGTACACCATCTCTGGAACCGCTTTAGCGGCGTTCTTTTTCGGCTTCGCGGGCGCGGCGCAGTCCATCGCGGGCCCTTGCGTTCTGGCGGTCAAGGCGCAGCACAATGTCATAGCTATAACGTGCGCTCTTGTAGTCTCCGCTGCCTGCTGAAGCATCTGCCTTGCGCAAAAGATCAGGAATGTCCTTCCGCGTAAAACCTTCCACCACAGATGGGGCAGCAGGCCGGATGCGCTTTACTGGAGCGCTGACATCGCTGGCGTCGGCAGTAGCATTGGAGGTTTGGGGATCGTTCGCTGCATCGTCGCCAGGGTCCGCCGCTGCATTGGATGCCGGCGGCTCGGTCTTGATTTCTTTGCTCGCGATTTCTTTGTTCGCGGGCGTGACCGGAGAGGCTATATTCGCTGCTGGCGTACTGGCGGGTGCAGCCGCATCATGCTGAACATTTTTTGCGCTGGCCAAGTCGCTGGACGCCGATGTTGTTGTCGGCGTGGCTACAGGCGCAGTTTGCGTTAAGGCTGGGTCCTGCGGCGATGGCTCCGGTTTTGCGGTTCCCTCGGCAGTGGTGGGCGTAACAGCAGTGCTGGTTGCAGCTTCCTCAGTCTTCACTGGCGGCTGAACAGTACCGGTTGGTTGTGCCACAGGAACAGCCGCATTTGCTGCATTACTCTGCCTGGCTGTCCTGAACTGTTTTGCAAAGGCAATAACGCGGGCCAATTGCGGAATCTTTGCCCGCTGCGGCCAGACAACCACGCCTGCGATTGCCAACAAAAAGACAACAACCAGCATTGCGGGAAGAAGACGCTTGGACCGCGTTCTTCCAGTAATACGCGGATGATTTCCTGACTCCAGCAACGGCTTGGTGAGTATCTTCGCGGAGCTGGTCCGTAACAACACTGCTTCCTTGCGCAAGATATCGCGCAGTTCAGTGCAATTCTGGAAGCGCGCAGCAGGGTCTTTCTCCAGTGCGCGACGGATCGCCGCATCCACGCCAGGTGGCACCGCAGGATTGACCATCGAGGGCGGTTCCGATGTTTCATGGACCACTTTGTATAACACTGCCGTGACGGTGTCCGCGCCAAACGCTTTCTTGCCCGTGAAGAGTTCGTAAAACACCGCACCCAGTGCAAAGATATCAGCCCGGTTGTCCACTTCTTTACCGGTGGCCTGTTCCGGAGCCATGTAGGAAGGCGTTCCCACCACCATTCCATACTGCGTAAGAGATGCATCGCCCTTCTTGGCGATGCCAAAATCCAGCACCTTGATCTGGCCCTGCGGCGTCAGCATCAGGTTGGAAGGCTTAAGATCGCGGTGAATTACCCCGCGCTCATGAGCAAAAGCCAGAGCGTTGCAGATTTGCTCGGCATAGCTCAGCAGCGTGAGCGGGCCGGGCAACAGATTTTTTCCATCCAGAATTGTGGCCAGGGTAGAGCCTTCAACAAACTGCATGCTGAGGTAGACCCTGTCGCCGTCATGCCCCACGTCATAGATCGTGATGATGTTGGGATGGTCCAGGCTGCCGGCGGCCTTCGCTTCGCTCTTGAGCCGCTGGATGATCTCATCATGGTCAGGCGCGTCCCGCCCGATGGCGATTGTCTTAAGCGCGACCGTGCGTCCAATCTCGCGGTCATGCGCCTTGTAAACCACGCCCATGGCGCCGCGGCCTAGTTCTGAAAGAATTTCATAGCGGTTGTTGAATGCGGCTTTTAGTTCTGGCTCATGAGCAGGCGCCTGCTTTTGGTCAGGAAGTGGGTCCTGAGCCGCCCCCGGTGCTTGTTGCAGAGAACCCATCGCCGTCCGATCTGGAATAAAGTGTGTGAGCCAAAATGGTCATGTCGCCGGCCAGGGCGCACGCACCGTGTTATGGATCATAACCCTGCCTACGGACAATCCCCTCATTACTTTAGTGTGCTGCACAGCCTGAAATGAATGGCTTCCATGTCCGTAATTGCCTATGCTTTCAAGCAATTATAAAAAGTGCGATCTTCAGGAAAATCGAAAACAATCATGAAACCTTCCCCGCACCAACCCATACGACGAATCTCGCAATATTTTTGCCGTCTCATTTGCGCTGCCGCATTTTTTGTTCTCACACTAAGCAGCTTTGCCAAAGAAGCTCCACTCACAGCCATTGTTCTCTTCGATTCCCCCCACGGTCCCAGTTACGTTCAGGTTTCCGGCGTGACGTTGAATGGAAAAACCGAGCTGCGGACTTGCGACGGCCTCCTTAAATTCGACAAAAGAACCTATGACGTTATGCCCCGCGTTCAACTTAAACCGGGCTCTGTGTTGGAACGCACAGCCGATGGCGTGCTGATGCTCAGCATGGATGGCGGTAAGCCATTCTGTGTCGTGCAAAATGGCTTGAAGTTTGATAAAGCGCCGGAGCTTACTCCTGCACAGGCAGCCGACCAGGCATTGCTCTTTTTACCTGTGATTATTCCCGGCCAATCCATTGAGCTGCCGCCGGTAAAACCGGGAGTGCAGATCACATTTGTCTCGGCGGCAGATGCCGAACTGGCCGAATACCTTCGCGCCCAACGCGCCCAATCCATCGATTTGTGGCAGGACTACCTGAAGCGTTATCCATCCGGCGCGCATATCGTCCAGGCAAAAGAGGCAGTGGCTGCCATGCTCTTGCAGAATGCTGAATCTGCGCTGGCGGAGTATTCGCGAACCGCAAACTCCGGACACCCGCAACTCCCGTTGCTGAAGAAGGCCGCCAATTACGCTAAACAAGCCCAAACATTCAGCGGCGCAACAGCAGGACCGCAAAAACTCATCCCGGCAATTCACTCTCAGTTAAACACAATTCTTGAACAAAGCCGCAGGGAGTTGCAGCAATACCAGAAGGCCGAAACCGATCGCTCATCGGGTTATACGCATCTGGGCGCGGCCAAACGGGGCGTGGAAGAAGTTCTGGAAATCGAACCGGAGTACGCTCCCGCCGTCACTCTTAACAATGAAGTTGGCAGCGAAGAAACCAAACTGGATTCAACATTGCATAATGCCGAAGGCATGCTGCTGGGTAAACGTTACGACGAAGCGCTGAATGCGATTGACGCATATCGTGGCATGGCCACGGAACTGCCCCGCGTTGCCACCATTGCCGATGCGGCATACAAGTTCCACTTTGCGCACGGCCAGCTGCTGGGAGCGCAAGGGACATGGGACCAGGCAGCGAGCGAATTTCGAGCAGCTCTCAAGGTCCGGCCAGAGAGCCAGGAAGCCGGCGCGATGTTGAAAAATGCCGAGTCCCAGGCAGCGGCAACCTTCAATCAGCATTTAGTGGAACAGGCGCTTGCTGACAGCCGCAACTATGTGCAGAAAAATGATGTGATCAGCGCGTATGAGGTCCTGGCCAAGCTGCCGCCGCAACAGCGCGCACAGGTAACTGACCAGCTTGAAGTTTTGAAAAAAGATTACGTTCCCGCCGCCACCCGCCGGGCACAAAAGTTGCAGGAGATACATCTGCCCATGCGCGGGCGCGCCGATGAAGAAGGCGTACGCCAGGCGTATGAACTGCTCCAGCGCGCAGGCGTTCTGAGTGGAGACCCCGCCATCAAGCTAAGACTCGATCTGTTGTCAGATAAGCTGGCAGCTTACTATCTGGACCAGGCCCACCGTTACCTGCAGAAGCCGATGAGTTCCGGCGTGGGATTAGGCTGGCTCTATCTCCGCGAAGCACAGCGCTACCAACCCAATCTGGATGCGGTGAAAGATGACATGGCGAGGTACCAGGCGGCCTATCAGCTGCGTGGACGCTTGTCCATTGGCGTGGTGGTCCGTGACCAGAGTTCCCGCCGTGACAGCCCGGGGTTTGCCGATCAACTTGGAGACGCCATCGCTAACGCGCTTGAGTCCTCCAGCCAGCCAGTGAAAGTCGTCCGGCGCTACTCTGAAGATCCTAGCCAGGTGCAACCGGACTTTGTTGTGGTAGCAGAGGTCCTGCAGCACCGGATGGTGAAAAACAGCAGTCTGGAAACGCTGCCATCCAAATATCGCGCCGGCACGCGCGAGGTAAAAAATGAAGCATGGCTGAGCACAAATCAGGAATACACGCAGGCCCAGCAAGACCTGGCCCAGGCCCAGCGCGCGCTGAATGATGCCCAGCAGCGCCACAACAAGAAGGACATTGCAACAGCCACTGACAATCTTGCCGACGCGCAGAAAAAGCTGGACGATCTACGCAAGAACCTGGATACACTCAACCCTACACGTCCTGAAGCTGTGGTGGAGCCTTACAACTACACCAAGAAGACCATCGACTTGACGGCCGTGGTGGAGCT
>DAHUXF010000173.1 GCA_027307295.1 Acidobacteriaceae bacterium | reverse complement strand
AAGAATTGCGCGCGCGGAGGCTTGCCCAGCCAATCGCAACTTAAAATGTGTAAGACAGTGTTAGTTTTTCTTTTTGCTTTTTCCGCGCGCGCGCTTGTACTTGAGCACCATCAGTCCTTTTGAGAACGTTTGGTTCTCTATAAGAGCAAACTCGCGCTGAGGGAATCCCGGCGGAAACAATGGAATACCCTGGCCCAGCAGCGTCGGCACCACACCGATATGGAGTTCATCCACCAGGTCAGCTTTCAGAAAGGCGCGGCCCAGTTCTCCTCCGCCCATGAGCCATATGTTCTTGCCTTTTTGCCTGCGTAGTTTGCCGATGAAGGCCCTGGGAGTGCTCTTCACAAAAGTTGCGCCGTCATGGCTGCCTGTGGGAAGAGTGCGGGAAAAGACATAGCTGGCGATTTTTCCGCCGAAGCTGTCGCCACCCATGGCCCGCGAAACATCGTAAGTCTTGCGGCCCATGACCGCTACGTCAATCGAAGCAAGAAACGCGGCAAAGTCTCCCTCAAAATAGTCTTTGGGCATAAACAGGAAATCAAACGTGCCGTCAGGACGGGCAATGCAGCCATCCAGACTGATGCCGAGGGCCATAATGACTTTCCGCATAGAAGGCATTGTAACCCTATCCAGCAGAGTTCCTGTCCAGCAACTCACACGCTGCCCGGCACTCTGAAAACCAGCAGCCCTGCTTATCTTGCCAACTTAGAACGGAGCAGCCGCATCTTTTTCAGCAGGGGACAATGACTATGAAACGCAACATTCTCGGTTTATTCCTGATGCTGCTGCTGGCAGCTGCTGCGGCCATCGCGCAACAATCCAACACGCTGCCC
Organism: Acidobacteriaceae bacterium; assembly: GCA_027307295.1. Taxonomy (GTDB): domain Bacteria; phylum Acidobacteriota; class Terriglobia; order Terriglobales; family Acidobacteriaceae; genus Angelobacter. The sequence continues at coordinate 5,605 of DAHUXF010000173.1, read as the reverse complement.
GAAGGCACAGAAATTAAAGTTCGGACAGACACATCGATTCCGGCCAAACCGGCCTCCAACGCCCATTACACCGCGTCCGTCAGCAAAGATGTTACTGACAGCTCCGGCGCAGTGCTGATTCCACGCGGAGCGCGCGCGTCGCTGGTGGCCATAACGTCTGAAGACGGCAAAGATACAACGCTTGATCTGCGCTCCGTAACCATTAACGGCAAGCACTATTCGCTGGAGGCCCCGGGACAATCAGGCAGCAGCACTCCGGGCGGACTGGGCGCGAATAAACGCACAGGCAAATACGTGGGCGGCGGCGCAGCCGTAGGCGCAGTGCTGGGCGCACTTCTGGGCGGCGGCAAGGGAGCAGCCATTGGCGCGCTTGTAGGCGGCGCGGGCGGCGCGGGCGCACAGGTCTATACCGGCAAAGGCAAGGAAATCCCGGCGGAGACTGAACTTTCCTATAAGCTGGCGCAAACCCTGACATTGACGCCGGTATCCAGCCGTTCCCAGTCGTCTGATGATCAGCAGAAGTAGACCCTACAACCGCAGAGACGATCCAGTGTTAATCCGGCGTGGTTCTCTCAAGAAAATGAGAAGGGCACGCCGGTGCTCTTTTTAGTCTCCCATTCACTGCGAAATCGCAATCCGGAGACGCGGCTCAATTACTCCAGTTTCGTGGCGTTCCTTTGCATCTTACTTAAATAGCAATTCAGGGGCGAACAAACTTTATCGGCCCGAGAGGGAAAAAATGAATTACAACGGAATGCGTTATCTGAGTTCTCTATTACTAATCGGTGCTCTGGCTGCACCGCTTGCAATGCAGGGCCAGGACCGCGATGATCGCCACGACCGTGACGATCGCGGGAAAAATCAGCGTGTTTATGACCGCCAGCATAAAGATTATCACCAATGGAATAGGGACGAAGACCGCAATTACCGGCAGTGGTATACCGAGTCACGCAATGGCAGAGAATATCGCGAATACCACCGGTTGAACAGCAAAGACCAGAACGCATACTGGAACTGGCGGCACCAGCATGGCGACCGTGACGACCATCATGACCGCGACGAACGTCACTAGACCATCATCACTAAAACAGCGCTGAATCGCAGAAAGGCCCAGAGCATGACTCTGGGCTTTTCATTTTGTGTCTGAAAAGATGGTGTGGATAAAACATGCAGGCTTGAAGTGCCTGGCATGCTGCAACCGGGAATCCCTAACTACTTTGCTGCTGAAGGAGTCTTTGCTTTGGCGGTTGATTTTGTTGCAGGCTTTGCTGTGCCCGTGGCGGGCAGTTGCAGTGAAGCCCTGAGGGCCCGGTTTCTTTCCCGCTTTGCGGCTTGTGATCGGTTGCGTGTATTTTCTCGGGCATTGAGCTTGGGCATGGTAGAAACTCCGTTGTTTGAGGATCCCAGCGATCCTGAGATAAAAGAACCCTGGTAGCGCTCTTTCATCCTACGCTCTTGTAAGGCCATGCGCGGAGAATTACGCAAAACAAGGATTGTCTTTGCCAGTAGGCCTAAAATCAGTTCAAAGGTAAGCGTCTGTTGTTTCTGTTGTTTATCGCGACAAAACCTCAGCCAGCAAACAGCCGCAAAAATCCGGACCGTAACGGGTCACAGAAGACGCGTCCGTAGGCCACCTACAGGTCTCTTCTTTAAGTTTTCGTTAATTACAAAAGCGGAAATTAGTAAAACAACACTGTGAGCCTCAGAAATGGGGAGTAGACTTGGCCGGTCGGGCCTGCAGGTAACGCTTCACAGCCTGCTCTTGCGACTCGACAACATTTCTGCATCCCCATTTTTTCGGTTGGTTCACGAACAATTCGGAAAATCTTGGTCACGAGGAAACACAAAATGAAATCCTTTATTAAAGCAGGGGCCGTGTTGGCCTTTTTCTTGAGTCTCAATCTCGTGGTGGCCCAGTCGCACGTTGACAATCCGGGCCAGACCCCGATGAAAGATGCGCGCGTCGGCGACAGCCCGATGACCGTAAACGACGAAATCATACCCCGTCACACAGTCTTGCCGCCTCAGTTGCAAGAAGGAATCGCCACCACAACTGTGATCGAAAACGGAAAGGTCAGACAACTGGCGGCGACTCCGCTGCAGACCTTTAACGGCTCCTTCACCTCTTCCGGGACCACCTTCAACTACAACATGGTGGGGACCGCGCCTTCGACCGGCACCTCGACGACAGTCCAGCCGTTCATCATTCCCATTAAACTGGTGGTCGGAGGTACAACGTTTGATCCCCAGACGAAGCTTTCCAATGGCAATACCGTGGTACAGAACACGGTGGTCTCGCCGATCTTTTCTTCCGGGGTGGACTTTGTATCCGGCGGCGTGGACATGGGCTCGACGCAATACATTGATGCTTTCCAGCGCGCAAACTTCTGGGGCACCGTAGCAACCCACACCGGCTACCATCTGCTGCTGGGCGGCCCGACAATTCAACCCGAAGTTACGCTGACAGTCCCGAAGCGCAGCGGAACCACCGGCACACCCTTCGGAAGTCTGGCCGGCGAGGTGGACATCAACTTTTTTGACGCTCAGGTGCGCAGCATCATCACCAATACGGCCGCGATTCAGCCCAATACGCTGCCCATCTTCCTGATCTATGACACCTACCTGACGCAGAATCACTCCTGCTGCATCGGCGGCTATCACAGCTCCACGGGAAGCACCAGCGCGCCGCAGTCTTATGCGGTTTTTTCGTACGTCGATCATCCCGGCCAATTTTCCCAGGACGTCTCCGCTCTGTCGCACGAGATCGGGGAATGGGCTGACGATCCGCTGGTCGTCAACATAAACGGGAATAACACGCCTTGCGGCACCCTCGAAATTGGCGATCCCCTGGAGAATACCGCTAACTTCGGTGGCTTCCCATTCACCCTCAATGGATTCACGTATAACCTGCAGGATATGACGACACTGCCTTACTTCGGCGCTCCACCAAGCACCTCGGTAAACAACGAATTCACCTTTCAGGGGCAGAAGTTGACAGTCTGCCAGAACGGCGCCTAATAACCTAATAAGAAGGCTGTCACGCTTGTGGGAATTGTTGAGCCCGCGTCATGGGACGCGGGCTTATTTTCTGGCACACAGCTCCCGAGGGGGCAGTTTTCTTGCACCGCTATCCAGGATGTCGAGAGCCCCGTCCAATGCACCTATCGACCATTGGCCTATCGCTTGTAACCGCTTGGATTATCTGGCCTTTAGCTTACGGCAAAGGATGTTAATATAAGAACTGGACAGACATGCCTTTAAAAACATTATTCCTGAATCCTCCGTCTTTTGAGAACTTTGACGGTGGCGCCAGCTCACGCTGGCCAGCCACCCGTGAGATTGAGTCTTACTGGTACCCCGTATGGCTGGCGTATCCAGCCGGAATGCTGGAAGGTTCGCGCCTGCTGGACGCCCCGCCGCACCACGTGAGCGCGGAAGAGACCATTGAACTGGGCAAGCAGTATGAGTTCCTGGTGCTCTTTACCTCCACGCCGGGATTTCCGGGCGATATCCAACTGGTAACCAAGATGAAAGAGGCCAATCCAAAGCTGAAAATCGCTTTTGTTGGCCCCCATGTGACCACCCTGCCGGAGCGGTCGCTGAATGAATGCAAGGCCATCGACTTTGTCTGCCGGCGCGAATTTGATTACTCCGTGGTTGAGTATGCCAACGGCAAACCGCTTTCGGAAATCATCGGGATTTCTTATCGCGACGCCAGCGGGAAAGTGGTCCATAATGCCGACCGCCCGGAAGTGACCGATCTGGACGCCCTGCCCGATGTAACCGACGTGTATTACCGGGACATGGACGTGCGGCGCTATAACGTGCCGTTCCTGCTTTATCCCTTTGTTGCCCTGTACACCACGCGCGGCTGCCCGGCGCAATGCACTTTCTGCCTGTGGCCGCAGACTTTGAGTGGACATCCGTGGCGCAAGCGCTCTACGGACTCTGTGGCGCGCGAGATGGCCAAAGCCAAAGAATACTGGCCTTATGTGAAGGAATACTTCTTTGACGACGATACCTTCAATATCCAGAAAGCGCGCACTGTGGAATTGTGCGGCAAGCTGAAGCCGCTGAACCTTACATGGTCCTGCACCTCGCGTGTGACCACCGACTATGAAACGCTCAAAGCCCAGCGCGAAGCCGGATGCCGGCTGTTGATCGTCGGCTACGAATCAGGCGATGCGCAGATTTTGAAAAACATCAAGAAAGGCGCAACGGTAGAACGCGCCCGGCAGTTCACCAAAGACACCAAGAAGCTTGGCCTGGTGGTGCATGGCGACTTCATCCTTGGCCTGCCGGGAGAAAGCCGCGAATCGATCCGCCGCACCATTGACTTCGCCAAAGAACTGGATGTGGAAACAATCCAGGTTTCAATTGCCCACGCCTATCCTGGCACTGAAATGTATGACTTTGCCAAAAAGAATGGCTTCATCGTCGGCACGGAGAGAATGGTCGACGAAGGCGGGCACCAGGTTGCGCAGATTGAATATCCAGGCCTTCCGCGCGAACATGTGCTGGAGATGGTCCATAAGTTTTATGACGAATATTACTTCCGGCCCAAGGCCATTTTCCGCATTGTGCGCAAGTCCGTATTCAATGGCGAAGAGCGCAAGCGTCTCTATAAGGAAGCTAAATCATTCATGAAGCTGCGCGCCGCCCGCAACAAGGCTGCAAAAGCCATGGTCGCAGAGAAAAAGACAGCCGCGGACAAGCCGCGCCGAGCTGAAGTCGCAGGGGACTAAAGCAAAACAACCTGCATGCCTCTTTGGCATAAAGCATTCTGAAGCAAGCGAGGACTATGAAACCGCAGGAACACGCCGGTAAAGCGCGGATGATCGGGTATGCTATCGGTGTAAGCGCTTTTATCATTCTGGCGGTGTGGAAATTCCTGTTCCGATAAGAATCCCGAGTCAAGCCCGTAACTTCGCCGGGCCAGGACGGACGTCCTTGTGAAGTTCAAAAAAATCTTCATCTATGTGGCAATCTCCTGCTGCAACGGCACAGGCGATGTGCTGCTGAAACGCGGCATGGATGACTTGGGCGAGATCCATCTCAACCATTGGACGCACGTTTTCAGCGCGCTCATGGATCCGTGGATCGTTCTTGGCATCGTCTTCCTCGCCGGCTTTTTTTATTCGTATCTCACTGCGCTCTCCTGGGCCGACCTCACCTATGTGCTGCCCGCAACAGCCTTTGGATACGTTGTAACGGCCTTCCTTTCGCGAGTCTTTCTGCATGAAGCTGTCAGTCCGTGGCGCTGGGCCGGCGTTATGCTTATCACCTGTGGAGTGGGGCTGGTAGCGCGCGGGCCTTCGCTTACAGAACGCCACCGCGAGGAGCAGGAACGGGCTGCTCCGAAAGGACAGCATGAGCTCGCTTAAGCTCTGGCTCGCGATTGGAACTCTGGTGATGGCCTCCAGCGCCGGCGACGTATTGCTCTCCGCCGCCATGAAGCGCATTGGCGACCTGGACAAGATTCGCGCGACGAAAGGACTGCTCGCGGTGGTCCGTCATGTAATCAGCGAGAAACTTTTCCTGATCGGCCTGGCTTGCCTGATCTTCAGCTTCTTCTGCCTGCTGACCGCGCTCTCCTGGGGGGACG
>DAHUXF010000172.1 GCA_027307295.1 Acidobacteriaceae bacterium | reverse complement strand
CGCCTCTCCTACATGGTTAGCACTCGCCCAGGAAGGTATCTCCGTCAGACGTGCCCCCGGTAGATGCGCCGGTATTGGTGCATAACGTCAGGGTACGAAGGCCGCCGCTGACTTGCTCAACTTCCTGTTCGTTTAATTCACGCGCGCCTTTGCGGATCAATACTCTGTTGTCATTGTTCATGTTCTCTTTCCTTTCATTTGTTATTAGCTGCTACCATCTGGTCCGTGTCACCAGAAGTTATGAGGGCAGGCCATCTGCTGCAAGTGCGGATTTCAGACGGCCCGCCGGTTTAAATGGTGCCGGAGTCCGTGTCAAAGTCGCTGCATCCGTCGCCGTCACCGAGACCTGTGTGTGTAGAAGTAGCCATGGCCGCAGTGCAAACATTGGTGTGAGCGGCCGCGCTGACCAGATCAATTTCATCCAGAGTCAGTTCACGAGCGCCTGTCCGTGCCAGCACCCTGTTGTTATCGTGTTGTGACATGTTTTGCTCCTTTCGGTTGGTACATTCGCTGATCTGCCGCGCTCTCCGGCCATGGACACCATTTTTGCGATCTAAGTTTCACCGGCAGATTCGATAGCGTCAGGAGGCTGCTGAAACCACCTGGGCTTACGTGTTCATTTTGTTGCCCGCGCCACGGTATCCGTGCACAAGGGCCGGGCCATGCGTGCCTACTCGGAACGGGCATAGGTTTCTCCGTGAATCTTCATCCCTGTCTGTATATGGGCCGGTTCCGCCGCAATTTTTCCGGCACGTGACAATGTGAGCACCCGGTCAGCAATGCGGATTGTGTCCGGACGGTGTGCGGCAAAAATTCGCGTCATTTGCAACTCGGCCAGCGTGGCCGCGATGCGCTGCTCCGTGGGCACATCCAGATGGCTGGTGGCTTCGTCCAGCACCAGGATGGCAGGCCGCGAGTACAGTGCCCGCGCCAGCAAAAGCCGCTGCTGCTGCCCGCCTGAAAGCGCGGAGCCCATGTCGCCCACCAGCGTGTTGTAGCCCATGGGCATGGTCTTGATCTCGTTGTCCAGGCAAGCCAGGCGCGCGCACTCTTCCACACGCGAGAGGTCGGCTGCATCGGCGGCGAAGGCGATGTTGTCGGCAATGGTTCCGGCAAAAAGGGAATCATCCTGCAAGACAAATCCGACGTTGCCCAGAACGGAGGAGCGGTTGGCGGAAACAGAATGTCCGTTCACGATAATGTCTCCGGATTGAGGGTGAAGCAGTCCGGCAATCAATTTGAGCAGCGTTGATTTTCCGGCGCCTGAGGGCCCCACAATGGCCACGCATTCGCCCGGAGCGATATGAAAGCTGATGTCTTCCAGAAGCCAGGGTTCGGCGTCAGAGTAGCGAAAATAAAGATGGTTGACCTCAATGGAGGCGTTCTCCCAACTCGCTGCGGAAACATCTGCGCCGCTCGATTCTGGTTCTTCCAGCACCACGTCAGCCAGCCGCTGCACCTGTAACCCAAGCATGCGGAATTCAAAGAAACGGTCCACCAGGTTGGTGATGCGGGCCTTGAATTGTTCCTGATAGGCGACAAACGCAAACAACATGCCGACGCTGAAATTTCCAGCCATGACCAACGTTGCGCCAGACCAGACCACCGCTACCGACTGCAATCCAAAGATCAACGAGTTCGCAGCTTTGAACAGCAGGTTGAGTTTTTCTGAGGCGACCTGGGCGTTGGTGGTGTCCGCCAGCAGGTTCATCCACCGGCCCTTGCGGCTGTCTTCCCGGCCAAGGACTTTAATGGTGCGAATGCCGCGCAGCGTTTCAATCAGGAAGGTTTGCTGCCGGGAAAGGCGCATGATCTGCTCTTCCATGGATTTCCGCAATGGCAGGTAAGCCAGGTTGCGGAGCGCCACATACAGCAAGACGCTGATGACCACAATCAGTGCCAGCCTGCTGCTGTAAAAGAACATCACGGCCAGCACAAAAATGGAGATCAAGCCATCCAGGATGGCCTCAATAAAATTGTTGGTCAGGGTGCGCTGAATGGCATCAGCGCCTTCAAAGCGCGACATGATGTCGCCGAAGTAACGCTTCTCAAAAAACGAGACCGGCAGCCGCACCAGATGCGAGAACAGGTTGGCATACCATTGCAGCTTGAGCGACGTGCCGAAGTAGAGCGTGGTCCAGCTGCGTAAATCTCCCAGCATCGCCTGCAGTGCGATCAGCAGCATGAATCCGAGCGCCAGCGTTGGCAGTAGATCACGGTTGAAGGTGGACACAACCTTGTCCACTGTGAGCTGCAGAAATAAAGGACTGATGAGGGAGAAAAACTCCAGGGCCGCGGCCAGCATAAAAATCTGTCCGATGGCGCGCTTCAGGCCGGTTACGCGGCCCATCAGGTCACGCAGGCTGATCCGGCGGCGCTCATCGCGCGCCTTGAAGCTTGGCGTGGGCGTCAGCTCCAGGGCCACGCCGGTAAAGTCCCGGTTGGCCTCCGCGAAGGTGACCCGGCGCGGGCCCGTGGCCGGATCGTGCAGAAAAATATACTTCCGGGTGACCTTCTTGAGCACCACAAAGTGGTCCATCTTCCAGTGCAGGATGCAAGGCGTCTTCAGGTATCCCAGGTCTTCAAGTTCCACGCGCAGGGGGCGTCCGGTGAGATCAAGGCCGCTGGCAAACTTAATGATGTGGCCCAGCAAAGCGCCGCGCAGTGAAACGGAAAACCGCCGGCGGAGGGCCGGCAGATCAATCTGGGCGCCATGGTAGCCGGCAATCATCGCCAGGCAGGCCAGCCCACACTCGGCCGCTTCCGTCTGAAAAATAACCGGCAGTTTTTGTTGCCAGGAGAATTTCATTGTCTGCAAAGACTGCTTTGTCTAATGGCCTGTCAACTTCCAGACCGTTCAAAGAACCACTTGATTAAAGGCTTACTCCCCAAGGGGATTTGCGTTTCTACGCGCAACCCCGCTTGCGGTGGCTTCACTCCTGAGATTTGTGCCGCCTGTGGCGGGAGCAGCACCGTGATTTTGTATTTCTGCTCTCCATGTCTTACGCCGGATGCCGAGACGTCTGGAAAATTGACCGGCGCATCTGAGATGCCCAGAACTGTGGCGGGCTGTTCTCTATATTGTGGCGAGCACTCCGGGCAATGTAATGCCAAATGTCTGCCGGGCTGGACGAGTGCCAGCCATCGGGCGGGAACATAAAGTTCAGCCTGCGGGCTGGATCCAGCCGGTCCGGTGTTGGCATTCGTGGACACCACTCCGGCGATGCGCGCCTTTTCTGTGTAATGACCAAAGATGAGCAAGCCACCTGCGGCAGCTACAACAACAAATGCAAGCCAGGTGAGGACCATCAGGGGGAGCGGACGAATAAGAATAATCTGCCCGTAGGACTTTTCCTGCTGGTGTGCAAGCGCCTCCGGACGAAACAACGGCAAAGGCTTAGTGCCGTTGGGAAGCGCTGCGGAATCGAAAATCTCGCCAGGGTTGGGCATGTTCAACTTGCTTCACGAACTTGGCGCGAAGAAGCCATGTTACGACCCCGGCAGTCGATAAAAAATGAAAAAATGCTAATAAAAATTCAATTCTGTCCCGAAATGGGAAGACCGCAACTCCACCATTTTTTCATTGCCGGCAGTTCCGGATTAAATTGATTGAACTTACGCCACTACGCTGGGTACAGCGGCACGTTTGGGAAGGATTTCGCCGATGCGCCGGATCTGCGCGCCTACACTTTTCAGTTTTTCTTCAATACGCTCATAGCCACGGTCAATGTGATAAACGCGGTCAAGAATGGTTTCGCCATCTGCCACCAGCGCAGCAATGACCAGTGAAGCGGATGCGCGCAGATCGGAGCATTGCACGGCGGCGGAGCTAAGAGATGTCCGGCCACGCACGATGGCGCGGCGGCCTTCTACTTTGATGTTGGCTCCCATGCGGGCCAGTTCCTGGGCGTGCATGAAGCGGTTTTCAAAAATATTTTCGGTGATGATGGAAGTGCCTTCCGCCTGCGTGGCCAGCGCCATGAATTGCGCCTGCATGTCCGTGGCGAAGCCGGGGTATTCCTCCGTGGTCACGTCGGCGGCCACCAGCCGATGGCCATTGGTCACGCGCATGGTGTCGGCAGAAGTGGGAGTGATGCTTACGCCGCACTCCTGCAGTTTTTGAATGAGCGCGCCCAGGTGCGATGGGTCACAGTTGGTGAGCGAAAGGTCTCCGCCGGTCAGCACCGCGGCAATCACGAACGTGCCGGCTTCAATGCGGTCAGGGATAATGCGGTGACGCGCGCCGTGAAGCTTGTCCACGCCTTGAATATGGATGGTGTGTGTACCGGCGCCGGTGATTTTTGCGCCCATCTTGGTGAGCAATGCGGCCAGGTCCACAACCTCCGGTTCGCGCGCGCAGTTTTCCATGATGGTTTCGCCCTGAGCGAGCGTGGCGGCCATCATCAGGTCTTCTGTTCCGGTCACCGTAATTTTGTCGAAGATGATATGCCCGCCTCGCAGGCGTTCCGCCCTGGCCTCAATATAACCGTGCTCCTGTTGGATGGACGCGCCGAGCCTTTCCAGTCCTTTGATATGGAGATCAATGGGCCGTGCTCCAATGGCGCAACCGCCGGGCTGTGAAACACGCGCCCGTCCCATGCGCGCAAGCAGCGGTCCCAGGACCAGCGTGGAAGCCCGCATGGTCTTCACCAGTTCATACGCCGCTTCAGGATTGACCAGATCTTTGCATGAGATAGTTGTGCGATGGGACGCGCGCCCGTAACCCAACTCAACATCAGCGCCCATGGAGACCAGCAGGTTGCGCTCCGTCTGGATGTCGCGAACGTCAGGAATGTTTTCCAGAATGACGGGTTCGTCAGTGAGTATAGCGGCGGCCATGGCGGGCAGAGCGGCATTCTTGGCCCCGCTGATGCGAATGCTTCCCACGAGGGGATTGCCTCCGCGAATTACAAATTTATCCATAAACCTCTCGGGCGTAATGCTCGGGTGATTGAAATTGATCCGAATGGTGCGGCTGCGTGAAACCGGTTTCTTCAGCTCTTCCACTCGGCTGGCCGCCATTAATTCTGTTCTTACCGGGACAGCTGCTGACTTCGGAACAATCCTCATTTTAGATTACTCCATCACGATTGCCTGCCGGACATTTCCCTTAACGCTCTTGAGTCTTTTTACTGCCTGTCTCCGGTCCAAACCGGTCTTCAACATGATGAGAGCAATGGCAACATGGTTATCCGCTGCCTTAAGAGTTTTTGCAGCAGTCTTGCGGGCAGCTCCCGTGACGCTCTCCAGAATGGCCAGCCCGCGCTCTTGTAATTTCTTGTTCTTCAAATCTACGTTCACCATCAGGTTGCCGTAGATATAGCCGAGGCGGGCCATGGCTCCTGTGGAAAGCATGTTGAGGGCCATCTTCTGTGCGGAGCCAGCTTTCATGCGGGTTGACCCGGAGACAGCCTCCGGACCAACGTCCATGACGATCTCGATTTCAGCAGCGCGCCCCAGCCCGGAACCATGATTGCAAACAACAGCTACGGTTTTGGCCCCTCGCTTGCGTGCGTACTCAACCGCCGCGATGGTATAAGGTGTCCGTCCGCTGGCGGCAACTCCCACAACCACATCTTTCTTGCCGGGCTTGCGCCGGGCCATATCTTTATGGCCTGCGGAAACAGAATCTTCGCTGTGTTCGGCAGGTCCGCCCAGCGCTTTGTCGCCGCCGGCGATTACATATTGAATGGTGCTGGGAGAGGTGCCGAAGGTGGGAGGACACTCGGCGGCGTCGAGCGCGGCCAGACGTCCACTGGTGCCGGCGCCTACGTAAATCAGCCTTCCGCCAGCGCCAATGGCGCTGGCGATTGCATCGATCGCCAGCGCGATTTGCGGCAGGGCTTGCTCCACAGCAACGGCCACTTTCTTGTCTTCATGGTTGATGACCCGCGCAATTTCCAGCGCGGACAAAGTATCAAGCTCAGCCGATGCACGGTTCTGCTGTTCGGTGCTGAGCTCGCGAATCTTACGAGGGCTCACGGTAATGAATTCCTTAATTTTCCAGGGCCGCAATCACAGCGTCATGGAATGCGGGCCGGACTTGTTTGATGGTCTGCGAACTACGGTCCGGCCATGTCCGATTGGTAAGCAGCGTAACAGAGAGTTGCCGTTCCGGATCAATCCAGAGGGAAGTGCCGGTATAGCCCAGATGGCCATAGGAGCGTGCCGAAAAATATTTTCCGGACTGAGACGGTTGTGAAGGCGTGTCCCACCCCAGCGCGCGCGAGGTGCCGGGCGGAAAATCCTCACGGCGCGTAAAAATTTCCAGGGTACGTAATGAGAAGATGCGTGGCGAAAACAAAAGTGTGCCGCCCAGCAACATGCACTGTGCAAATTCTGACACGTCAAGGGACGTGGAGAAGCAGCCGGCATGGCCTGCCACTCCTCCCATGACGGAAGCATTTTCGTCATTCACTTCACCCTGAATAAGCCGCTTACGGAAGGTGCGGTCACGTTCCGTTGGCGGGATCAGGCCTTTG
>DAHUXF010000171.1 GCA_027307295.1 Acidobacteriaceae bacterium | reverse complement strand
AGTGAACGTGCATAGCGTCTTCCTCTCTGCCAGCCGGCTGGCGATGTTCGCAGCAACGGCTGCGCTATTGTGGGCCACCAGTTGTGCCGCCGAGCTTCATTCACCGGACCAGGTCGTCACCAAGCTCTCTCATCATTGCCATGGCTCCGCACCTGCCCATCGCTCTCAACATGAGCAAAGGTGCTGCAGCGGGAACCACAATGCGCAGGCTGTCCTGAACACAACCGCCTGGAGTACAACGTCGTTCTTTGTCTTCAGCGGGCCAGGCCATTCAAGTATTTCTTACGGACTTAATCGCCTTCCAGCGGCTATGCCAAGCGTTTGTACCGGTCTTCGATCTTGCATTCTTCGCTCTTGCCCTCTCCGCATCTGATCCGCAGTTCCACTCTTCGTTACACGAAGTTCAAGTGGATAAGGTAAAGCCTCAGCCCAGAAACAGTCTTCAATTTCTGCATTTGCGGGCTGTCCGGAATAGATGCATTGCGCAAAAATGAGCAATGAGGAATACATGTTTGTTATTCGATTCGCCATACTTGTTTTCATCACGGTTTCATGTATCAACGTTCGTCTCAGGGCGCAGGAGCCAGAACCATATCAGCATGACCCGGCAGCCGCTTCATCCGGCAGCATGCAGGAAATGCCGGGCATGGAGCATGGCATGCGCCAGCCGGCAAGTTTTATTGATGAAATACTCCATCACTCTACGGCTGGCACGTCAGCGCAACCCAACTCCACATCCGCACCAATGATGATGCGTCCTTTGGGAAAGTGGCTCTTCATGTTCCACGGCGCAGCATTCCTGAATGCAATCCAGCAAAGCGGACCTCGAGGGTACGATAAGATTTTTTCCACCAACTGGCTCATGCCCATGGCGCAGCGGCAGATTGGCCGCGGAGAGCTGACGCTCCGGACCATGATTAGCCTGGAACCTGCTACAGTAACGCAGCGTGCGTATCCCTTGCTCTTTCAGCAAGGCGAAACGGCCTTCGGGAAACCGATCAATGACGGCCAGCATCCTCACGACTTCTTCATGGAACTGGCTGCGCTCTACGATTTGCGTGTCGGAAAAGACTCCTTGCTATCGTTTTACGCTGCGCCGGTAGGCGATCCCGCCATGGGTCCTTCTGCCTACGCACATCGGGCTTCCGCTTCAGAGAACCCAGCAGCATCGCTCGGACACCATTTGCAGGACTCAACCCACATTGCAGATGACGTTGTGACTGCCGGCTTCGCCTACAAGCGCGCACGTATTGAAACCTCCGGATTCCATGGCCGTGAGCCCGATGAGTTCCGCTGGGACATTGATTCTGGTTCAATTGATTCATGGTCAACGCGGCTCACGGTGCAACCAGGACAAAACTGGAGCGCTCAGTACTCATTTGCCCACCTGACCAGCCCAGAGCAGCTTCACGCGGAGGAGAGCGTGCACAGAATGACAGCTTCCGTGATGTACAACCGTCCGCTGGACAATGGAAACTGGGCGTCCGCGGTGATCTGGGGCAGAAACCATGTTCTCGAGACGGGACACGTGTTCAATGGCTATCTTGTGGAATCCACATTGCAGTTTGCCACACGGAATCGCATATGGGGCAGGGTGGAGAACCTGGACCGCACCAGCGAATTGCTTCTGGGCAAAAATCCTGAGCCTGCGGGATTTCAGGAAGCTAGCCTGGCGCGAATTCAGGCGTACACCGCAGGGTATGATCGGGATTTCCCCTTGCTTCCCGGCGTATCGACGGCGCTTGGCGGACAACTCATGTTTTATGGCAAACCGGATTTTCTTACGCCGCTTTACGGAAAGCACCCGGCTGGCGTAATACTGTTTCTGCACATACGCCCCACGGGCAGCGTCCATGTTCATGGAGTACACGAATAAATGAACACTCCACGACGCAGTTTTTTTCCTGGAACATCTGTCATTGCCGTTTCTACCCTCGATGGCTTTCTTCTGCCCGCACCAAGGCATTTGTTTTACAGCTACACTTATCATATATGTTGATGTTGGCCGTTCGTCATGCTCGGCGGCATAGCCAGATAGGTTGACAACACGCAACAGCAGTAAGAACGATTTAGAAAGGAAATCCATTCATGAAGATGAAACTGCACATTCTCCCAGCATTACTTCTTCTTGCTTCCTCCTTTGTTCTGGGACAAACTTCAGCCGATTGGAAAGACACAGACGCTGCGATGGGGCGCGCAGGACAGGACCAACCAGACGGCACGCATAAATATGGACTGCCCCGAACCGACCTGAATGTCTCTCTGAACGGAGTGCAAATCCGCGCCGGACTGGCCCTGGGGTCATGGGTTGCGTTTAAAAACACAGACCACGGTCACGCGATGGCCATGGGCGATCTAGTGCTCACGCAGGAAGAAGTGGGCCCGGTCATGCAGGAACTCATCGCGGGCGGCATTGAGATAACAGCATTGCATAACCATCTTCTTGGAGAATCTCCGCACGTAATGTATATGCACATACAGGGCATGGGCCCTGCGGCCAGGCTGGCCAAAGCGATCCATGCAGCCATTCAGAAAACAAAAACGCCGGACGCCGGACCGCCGGCACAGGCGAAGGATGTGGGGATCGACACCAAGCAAATCGACCAAATTCTAGGACGAGCAGGCAAAAATAACGGCGGCATCTATCAATTTTCTGTTCCGCGATCAGAGCACATCACCGATGACGGAATAGCCATTCCCAACTCCATGGGAGTAGCAACCGCTTTGAACTTCCAGGCCACAGGTGACGGCAAAGCGGCCATTACAGGGGACTTTGTGCTTCTGGGCAGTGAGGTGAATCCCGTCATCAAGGCGCTCCTTAGCAATGGCATTGCGGTAACAGCCCTGCACAGTCACATGCTGGCCGAGCAACAGCGGCTTTTCTTTATGCACTTCTGGGCCAATGACGACGCGGCCAAGCTTGCCAAGGGACTGCGCGCCGCATTAGACCTGACAAACTCAGCCAAATAACACGCCAAGTGGAGGACCGACATGAAGCAGAGGAAATTTTTCATGCTCTTTCTTATCGCCAGCGCGGCATTGGCCCTAAGCTGGTCCGCCCACACAACAGCCGCCACACCTTCATCCGGCGGGCCGGCACTCAGGCAGGTAGCGGCATTTGACCTGCCTGGCACGCCGGGGAAGCGTTTTGACTATCTCACCATTGATTACGATGACGGCTATCTTCTCTCCGCGCATCTAGGAGCAGGGCTGCTTTACGTGATTGACGTGAAAAACAACACAGTCGTAAAAACCATTTCCGACGTGCCCGGAGTGGAAGGGGTGGAGTACGTGCCGGAATTGAAAAAAGTTTACACGTCCGACTGGCGCGAAAAGAAAATCGGCGTAATTGATCTGCGCCAAGGACGAATCATCGCCAAGCTCCCGGCGCAACAGAAACCTGATGGCAGCGTATACGCTCCTCCTTTCCACAAACTCTACGTTTCTGATGAACGCGCGGAGACTGAAATTGTGGTGGATGTCCGCACGGATAAGATCGTGAACACCCTCAGCTTCAAGAGTGAAACCGGCATGCCGCAGTATGATCCGGTGACAAAACTGGTTTACGTGAATTTGCAGGAGCTGGATGTTATGGCTGTCATTGATCCCGCTACAGACAAGCTCGTGACGCCTGGCTATTCGGTCAAGCCCTGCAAAGGAAATCACGGAATGGCCCTTGATTCCGCGCACCGCCGCGCATTTCTGGTTTGCGAAGAGAACAACCTGATGGCGGTGGTGGATCTGGAGAAGCATCGCGTGGTTACCACGCTGCCCATAGCGGAGGGTGGAGACGTTATCAAATACGATCCTGGGCTCAAACGGATTTATGTGGCCTGCTATAGCGGTGCGATTTCTGTTTTCCAGGAAGATGATCCAGACCATTTCCGCAAGCTGGAAGATTTTCCCGTGCAGCGCAAGGTCCACAGCCTGGCTGTGGACGAGCGCACGCATCGCCTGTACGTCCCTGAAGAAGAGGAAAACGGCCAGCCAGTGGCCCGGATGATTGTGTATGAGCCAGTCGACCGCCATTGAATCCTGCGTTGAAGACCCATCCGGCTACCAGGGCATCGCGCAATTGGTATGGTACTTCGTGCGCCTGGGCACCTGGGGATTCGGCGGGCCGATCGCATTAGCAGGCTACATGCAGCGCGATCTGGTGGAGAAGAAGCGCTGGTTCACCAAACAGGAATATCTAGACGGCCTCGCGCTGTCTCAGTTGGCGCCCGGACCGCTGGCGGCACAGCTGGCCATGTATCTGGGGCTGCTGCGCGGAGGGATTTTCGGCGCTTCACTGATAGGGATGGCCTTTATCCTTCCTTCTTTTCTCATGGTGCTGGCGCTCTCATTTTTCTATGTAAAGTTTGGCGGGTTGCGATGGATGCACGCCGCATTTTATGGCATCGGCGCAGCGGTCATCGCAATCATCGCACGGTCCACAGTCAAGCTGGTCAAGACTGCAATCGGCAAAGACAAGATATTGTGGTGCATTTTCTTTGTTCTGCTGGTTTCAACCGCTGCCACAGAACAGGAGATCGTCTGGCTTTTCCTTGCGGGAGGCTTGATCTCTCTCGTCATCAAAGCTCCGCCGCGGCCTTCCAGGACTGTCACTAGCTGCGTGGCACTCATCACCGGCGCGTTCAGCGCAAAATCATCTTTGTTCCTGCAGATTCTGTTCTTCTTCACCAAGGCGAGCCTCGTCGTTTTTGGGAGCGGCCTGGCAATTGTCCCGTTTCTGCATGGCGGCACGGTGCTGGAACATCATTGGTTGACCGAGCAACAGTTTATTGACGCCGTTGCCGTGGCCATGATTACGCCCGGACCTGTCGTCATCACGGTGGGTTTTATCGGCTATCTTGTTGGCGGACCTGCCGGCGCGATTGCCGCTGCCCTCGGCGTATTTGTTCCAGTCTATCTGGTGGTGGTGGTTGCAGGCCCTTTCTATAAGAAATTTGCCGGCAACCAGCAACTCCATGCTTTTGTGCAAGGCGTGACCGCCGCAGCCACAGGCGCAATCGCCGGAGCCGTGATTGTTCTGGCCCGCCGGTCCGTCACGGACATTCCAACCCTCTCCATTACTCTCGTCTCATTTGCTCTCCTGCTTAAATGGAAAATCCCGGAGCCGGCGCTGATCTTTGTTGCGGCCATCGCCGGGCTGCTTGCCAGTTGATCCGGATTTGTGTGATCTAAATCACAGCCGCAGAGCGTTGAGTATTTTTTAATTTGCGGACGGCCATTGCGCGCGCTTGCGGCGCGCCATACGATTGGTGTATCAGCGCAACTTGACCACCGCCCAAAGGCAACCCGGAGATGCTCATGGATAGTAGCGCGCTTGCGATTCATCGCCTGCATTTTGCTTTTACAGTAACCTTTCACTATCTGTTTCCTCAGCTCACCATGGGACTGGCCCTGCTGATTGTTGTGTTAAAAACCATTGGACTGCGCACGCGCAATGACATTTACAACCAGGCAGCACGCTTCTGGGCCAAAATTTTTGGCATCAACTTCATCATGGGCGTGGTTACGGGAATCCCCATGGAATTTCAGTTCGGCACCAACTGGTCGCATTTCGCGCGCGTCACAGGCGGCGTGATTGGACAGCCCCTGGTGATGGAAGGCGTCTTCTCCTTTTTTCTGGAATCGGCGTTCCTGGGATTGTTTCTCTACGGTGAAAAGCGGCTCAGTCGCAAAGGCCACTGGTGGGCAGCGTTTCTGGTTTTTCTGGGATCGTGGCTCTCAGGCTTCTTTATCATCGTCACCGACGCATGGATGCAACATCCCGTTGCCTTTGAGCGTGGAGCGGACGGCACCTTTCAGGTAATCAGCTTCTGGGGACTGCTCCTGAATCCCTGGGCCCTGTTGCAATACGCGCACAACATGAGCGGCTCAGTAATTACCGCAGCCTTTGCAATGGCGGCAGTAGGGGCCTATTACCTGCTGGAAGAAAAATTCGTGGAATTTGGACAGGTGTTTGTGCGCGTGGGCGTAATTGCCGGAATTATTTTCTCCACGCTCCAGATCTTCCCCACTGGCGACCTGCATGGCAAATACATGGCTCGCCATCAGCAAGCCACCACCGCGGCCATGGAAGGTTTGTTCAAGACTGAGAATGGAGCGCCCATCGTCATTCTGGGACAGCCGGACGAAGTAAACCAGCGCATCGACAATCCGCTGGTTGTCAACAAAGTTCTTAGCTTTCTGATTTACGGGACCACCGCCGCTGAAGTCCGGGGATTGAACGAGTTCCCCAAAGACCAGTGGCCCACAAACATCCCCCTGCTTTACTACAGCTACCACATCATGGCTGGGCTGGGGACAATTTTTATTGCCGTCATGGCCGTGGGAGTGTTTTTGCTGTGGCGCAAAAAATTATTTGAGTCACGCTGGATACTCTGGATCATCATGCTGTGCATGCCTTTGCCTTACGTCGCCAACACTGCCGGATGGATGACCGCGGAACTGGGACGGCAACCCTGGCTGGTCTATGGGCTCATGCGGACCACTGAAG
>DAHUXF010000170.1 GCA_027307295.1 Acidobacteriaceae bacterium | reverse complement strand
GACCTGACCTTTACCGCCCACAAGAAGCAGACCCTGGAATATCTGGATGTAATTAAACAACACAATTTATCGTGGACCTGCCTTACCCGGTGCGCTGATGTGGATTTGGAACAACTGAAAAGCATGAAAGGCGCCGGGGCGGACATTGTTCTTTACGGCGTTGAATCCCTGGGTACCAACATTCTGAAAACGGCGCGCAAAGGGAACAATGAGAATTTATCCAACCGTGCGATGTGGAACACCTGGGATGCGGGACTGCGGTTCGGCGGTCTTCTCATCGTTGGACTGCCGGGTGAAACGGACGAATCTCTTGATCATGCGGCCCAGTGGGCGGAGCAGCACAAGCATATCACCCGGGTGAAATATCTCTCGGCAATGCCTGGAACCACCATTTATCAGCAAGGGTTGCGCGATGGAATTATTCGCAGTGAGGTTGATCACCTGCGCTGGCTCTCCATTGAACAAGCCCTGGTCCAAGATGAATTTCTGAACTATAACGGGTTGCCGGAAAGCACTATGCGCCGGTCCTACAAGCGTATCTATGACAGTTACACGCCGGGGCCAGTCATGGATTTCAGGCACTATCCGAAGAACTTCCAGTATTACTACCCGAATGCCGAGGATGGCGACAAGCACAACGTGGAATATCGCGATTACCGCAAGGGCGGTGGGCCGGGGTGGAGAGCGGAACATAGTTCAGCAGGCCCAGCGTTGATGGAGGGGTCTGACAAATTCACGCTTGCCAAAATCGGTGCGGACAAGCAGGCATCCTACAACCAGGGCGTGATTCGTCTGAGTAATGGATTGCCGGCGCCTGTTAAACCGCCGGTGCTCGATTCAATGTCGCACGTTTAAGCAACCCGATGGGGTGCCTTGGCCGGCGAGTTACAGGAAGTGTCATGCGAGATATGTGAGTAGTTTGCCAAGGGATTAGTGTCGATGACGACGGGAACCAACTGTCTTTCGCGGGATCTTTTTGCAAAAATCGATGAGCAGATCCAGCGTTTGTCGGGAATTATCTCTCGTCTTCCTGCTGGTAATCTCCATTGGCGTCCCAGCATGCCGCAAATGCCGGTTCCTGCTCCAAGGTCTCTAGGCGAGGTGCTTGGACATTTACTCCAGTGCCTGGCTGGTTTTGTTGCGGTCCTCCATGCTGTTCGTCCCGGAGAGCTTTCGCACTTTGTGGAATTAAAGCAGCGGCCCGTTAACCACTTTTGCCAGGAGGCGGAAGCCCTGGCCCGCATCTCAGAGTACCGCGATTATCTTCATGCGGGTTTTCAGCTTTTGACGGATGAACAACTTGCTCGCGTGATTCCGACTGTATTTGTCAAGGAAGGCGAGACCGTGCTCACGCTTTTGCTTGGCAACTTTGAGCATTTAGTAAACCACAAGCACGAGCTCTTTATGTATACAAAGTTTTTGGGTGTTCCTTTGACGAGCCCGGATTTGTACCAGTTTCGTACAGAGCTTCCCGCGCGGCTGCGCTCGGATGTGTCTGAGGGTGGTAGTTCTTGAATTCCAGGAGACAACTTCAATGGAATTGAAGGAAGCGGACCTGACGCCTTCGCCGGAATTGCCGCGCCGGGAAGTTCTCAGTGATTTATTGGCCCGCATTCTGGAGTCATTGCAGGGGACGGCTTTGTCTCCTGCTTTTTTTAGCTCTGTCCGCGAAGTCATCGTCGTTGCAAGCAGTTCGCGCAGCGGCTCAACCCTGTTTGCGGAAATGTTGAAGCTCTCGCCAAGGTTTTATCATTTTCCCGGAGAGATCAATCCATTTCTGCGGCTCGCGGGACTGTCCTGGCCGGAGAGTGAAACCGGGTCCGATGCTCTTGACCAGACGCACGTCACAAGAAGTCAGGCAATTTCGGTTTTGGAAACACTGTTGGCCTCCGATGCTGGTTCTCTCAGTGGAAGCGAAGCTGAGCTTGCAAGAGCCAGAGAAGAGTTTCCTGCACAGCTTTATAGAAGAGTGTGCCTCCAATGGCCGCTTGAGCATTTTACCTGCCAGGAAGTTGACCGTGCCGTGGATTGGGCTTTGTCAAAAATAGAAAGTGATGGAAAACGTAAATGCGATTGGCAAACCGACCTCTCGCGTTTCTACGCTTTGTTTCTGTCAAGACTGAATCGCGAACATCCAGTCATTGACATGAACTATTACGATCTGGACCGGTCATTTTTACCGCGGTTGCAGGAGAATGGTTTTCTCCCTTCAGGTCCGCCTAGCTCGCTGGTGGTTGAGGAGTCGCCTTTTATTCTGGTCCAGCCCTGGGTGCGCTGGCGTCCAGAGGAACTCCCTTCGCGCGCGCTGGTGATCAAGACTCCGAGTAACGCTTACCGGCTGCAGTTTTTGCTGGCGTTGTTTCCGTTTGCGCGATTCAGAATTCTTCATCTCACCAGAAATCCTGCGGCTTCAGTGAATGGCATGCTTGATGGCTGGCGGCATCGTGGATTTCATTCTCACTATGTTGGGGACGACGTTCAAATTCAGGAATTCAGGCAACGTGGAGACCCTGATTCCGGATGGTGGAAATTCGATTTGCCTCCTGGCTGGCGCGAAGCAAGCAAGAAAACGCTGGAACAGGTTTGCGCATTCCAGTGGAGCTCTGCCCAGCAAGCGATCCTGCAATTTGCGCGCGAAACCGGAGTGGACTATTTGCAAGTGCGTTTTGAAGATGTTTTAAACAGTCTTACGGCCCAAGACGGCCTTCCCGCCATGGTGCGGGAATGGCTTGGCTGTGGTGAACTGATGGTTGATGCAGCCAGGTTTGCTCTTCCTGTTATGGCGACACAAACGCCCCGCCAGGGAAGATGGCGGGAAAGAGCCGGCCTCCTGAGCGGCATGCTCCAGACAGACTGTATACGGCAACTGTGCCGGGAACTGGGCTACGAAGACCAACGCGAATGGATATAGCAAAGATTCTGGACTAAAAAGGTAAAACGGATGAACGATCTTGCTGAATCAACAACTCTTGATAATCTGGTCGATCTCTTTGCCCGCGAAGCGCAAACCCTGATTCGCTATTGGAGATTTGCCGGCACTGCACGGCACGAAGGTTTTCATGCTGCAGCGACGCTCTTCGAACGGCTCGCGCAGAACCAGATAACCATGGTGGAAGGCCATCTTGATTTTCTCCGGAACATTGGAGACCCGTTGAGCGG
Source organism: Acidobacteriaceae bacterium (assembly GCA_027307295.1). Classification (GTDB taxonomy): domain Bacteria; phylum Acidobacteriota; class Terriglobia; order Terriglobales; family Acidobacteriaceae; genus Angelobacter. The sequence continues at coordinate 3,360 of DAHUXF010000170.1, read as the reverse complement.
CCTGCCACTGGGGCCAACCCAGGATAATCTTCGCGCTGCCCTGGCTGCCGAAACCGAGAGTGCAACAGAGCTTTATCCTTCTGTTGCCCGCACTGCGGCAGCGCAGGGATTTGCTTCCATGGCAAGCTGGTTTGAGACAATGGCCATATCAAAAGATGCCATTGCCCGCAGGATTGAAAGCGCCTTGAATGCCACTACAGGAAACTCGGAGGTGCGAGGTTGACGAAGACAAATCAATTGCTCCAGGCAACGGCGACGGAAGAAGCGGTCCGGCCCGCCTACGATGCTCACAGCATTGTCGTGCTGTCCGGCGTGGATGCCATCCGCAAGCGTGCCTCTCTGTATGTAGGTTCCACGGGAGTGGACGGGCTGCACCAGTTGGGGTTTGAGTTGATTGAAAACGCGATGGATGAGTTTCTGGCTGGTGAGTGCCGCAATATCTACGTAGTTCTGCATGAAGATTTATCGTGCTCGGTTGCGGATGATGGCAGAGGCATTCCCGTTGCTCTTCATCCTCAGCAAAACCGTCCTACCGCGGAATTGCTGCTCACGCAGTTACATTCCGGAGGAAAGTTTTCCGGGTACGCATACAACTTCAGCGGCGGTCTTCATGGACTAGGGCTTACCTGCGTCAATGCGCTTTCTGAGCGGCTCACGCTGGAGGTCTGGCGGGACGGCAATTCATACGTGCAGGAGTTTAGCAAAGGGGTGCCCCAATATGACTTGCGCAATTTAGGCAGATCTTCCAGGCAGGGCACCACGATCCGATTCCTGCCTGATGCTGCCATCTTCGGGAATGCCACCTTTTCTTATGACAGAATCGTTGCAAGACTCCGTGAGCTGGCTTTCCTGAATGCCGGGATCAAACTTCACATTGAGGACGCGCGTGAAGGGCGTCGCGACGAGTTCTGTTTCCAAAGCGGAGTCAGGGGACTTCTTGAGGATACGAATCGTCATCGCAAACCGCTGCATGAAGTTCCGGTCTGTCTTCATGCAACGCTGGATTCCATTGCCATTGAAGCGGCCCTGCAATGGACAAGTTCCTTTTCCGAGGAAATCAGCAGTTTTGTGAATGGCGTCCGCACGCATGAGGGTGGTTCCCACGTTGAAGGCTTAAAACAGGCGCTGAAGCGGGCAATTACGGAAGACGCCATATTCATCGAGCTGGCAGAAAAAAATGACGAGATCATCGATTCTGACGTTCTTGAGGGACTGGGGGCTGTGCTCTCGATTCGAGTTACCGAACCCCAGTTCGATAGCCAGACAAAATCACGATTAATCATGCCTGGTGTGGCGGCAGAAGTGGCCCATCTCTTAGGTGATGCGCTGAAGAAGTTTTTTGCCGAATCGCCTCAGATAGCGCGCGTCATCATCGGAAAGGTGCTGGAAGCCCAGAGAGCGCGCCAATCATCACGGCGCACAGGTTTGCCAACTCGATATTTACGGCAGGAGATGGCGCAATCGCTTGCCGTCTATCGTCAGCAGTTCGGCATCCGTTCCAAAAACTGGCACGAATCGTGCCGGTGGCTGACAGACCCGGGGTTGCTTGAGGCCCACGCCCAGATGTGCGAGGTAGACAAGTCTGCGCGGATGTTGGACGTTTGTTGTGGGAGCGGAATCGTCGGCGGTTCATTCGGTGACCGCGTGGAGTATAAAATCGGTCTGGACATCACGCCCCAGATGCGGCAGCTGGCCTCCACCCGGTTGAATGAAGTCCGCGAAGGTTCGGTTTATGACATCCCATTCCCGGAAGCTTCCTTTGATATTGTCGTGACCAGGGAAGTCTTGCATTTGCTGCCGGAAGCTCCACAAGCTTTATCTGAAATGCTGCGTGTTTTGCGTCCGGGCGGCCAGGTAATTTTTGGACAGACTGTTCCTTTTTGCGCCACTGATGCCGCCTGGATGTTTCGCATTTTCAAAAAGAAGCAGCCGCTGTTTTGTAACAATTTCATGGCGGAGGATTTGCAAAAACTTCTTGCCAAGGTGGGATTTGACCGCATCCAGATGAGTGAATATCTCCTGTGGGAGCCGATTGATCTTTGGATCGATACTTATGAAACCACGGCCCTGCACAGGCAGGAAATCCGCGAGCTTTATTACAAGGCCCCGGATGACGTCAAAGAAGTACATCCCTTTGAGATCGCAGGCGACGGAAAGATTCGCGACCAGTGGCGCTGGTGTATTTTTTCCGGCAGGAAGCCGGAATGACCCTGCAACAGCACGCAACACACGGCGGTCCTGGCTGGCGGCCGCGGCAGAGTACACATCGGGAAGATGTGGAAACCGGCTCTATCTGGCGATCGTGCGGATCGTGTTCAGAAGTCAACAACCTGCTTGAAGTTACCCTGGCATGGCCAGGAGATTTTGCCGGCACCGAGCGTACGCCTGATGACTGCCTCATGTTCGAATGGCCGGACTTGCAGGTGCTTCAGAAACAAACCGAGGGAATAGCAAAATTCTATGAACAAGCGGGCGTCACGGTCCATTGGGCGCCTGCGCCGCACAATCTTCCGAACTTTCTTTTTCAACGCGATCTTTTCTTTATGACGCCCGAAGGTGCAGTGCTCGCGCGGCCCGGGTCCGAACAGCGGGCCGCAGAAGCAAGGGCGGCGGCAAGTGTACTGGCGGAATTAGGGGTTCCGATCCTGGCCACTCCTCGCGGAAGCGCAATATTTGAAGGGGCAGATGCACTGTGGCTGAATGCTACGACAGTGCTGATCGGAATGGGGCTCCGGACCAATCAAGGCGGCGCTGATTTGGTGGCGCATGTTTTGGGCGAGATGGGTGTTACCTCCATTCCCGTCACGCTGCCGCCTGGAGTCCAGCATCTTCTCGGCATCGTGAACCTGGTGGACCATGATCTTGCGGCAATACGCGCTGACAAGGTAAGCGACGAGCTACAAAATATTCTGCATAGCATGCATATCGAATTTATTTCCTGCGCGCCTGGAGAAGAGATTTCAGAACGGTTGGGAATGAACTTTGTAACGATTGCGCCGCGCCGCCTGGTAATGCCCGCAGGCTGTCCCTTGCTCAAGAAAGAGCTCAACGCCGCAGGTGTGGTTGTACATGAGTTAGAGATCAGCGAATATCGCAAAGCAGCTGGGGGGCTCGGCTGCATTACCGGTATCCTGAGAAGACAGTGCGCTTCAGAAGGTGACTCTCAAATCTAAGTAGTTTAACATAAAATAAACATGTCAATGCCGCCTGGAGTTGACTTCGCTGAAACAGCGGTTTATAGTCTACTACTCAAGAAAGGTAGGTACTCAAATGGCAGATGACAAAAGATCTCGTCTAATCGATGAGGCGAACAAGATTTTTGACAAGATGAAGAAGCTTACTGAGGAGCAAGTAGCCAAA
>DAHUXF010000016.1 GCA_027307295.1 Acidobacteriaceae bacterium | reverse complement strand
GAGGGCAGCCACTCTTCTGCAAATCCAGGGCAATCTGCTGGAAAGCGGACATTTTCATCCTGCGGCTGCTCCGGCGGCACGGGACGATGGCCAGCCATTGCAGATGTTTGGGGATGTCTGGGAATGGACCGCCAGCCCCTATGTCGCCTATCCGCGATTCCGCCCCGCCGCCGGCGCGATCGGCGAATACAACGGCAAGTTCATGTCGAACCAGATGGTGCTGCGCGGCGGTTCCTGCATTACGCCACAGTCCCATATCCGCGCCACCTATCGCAACTTCTTCCCTCCGGAGACACGTTGGCAATTCTCCGGTATAAGGCTCACGGACAATGGCATCTAAGAACTCAGCAGTTCTCGTAAGTCCAATTGCGGAAGAAGTCCTGACCGGCCTCAGTTCGCAGCCGCGCCGGCTGCCGCCAAAGCTTTTTTACGACGCAGCGGGTTCGCGCCTCTTCGATCAAATCACCGAAACGCCGGAATACTATCCCACGCGCACCGAGCGGGCCATCCTGAAGAAGTATGCCGGTGCAATCGTGGAACAGGCCGGCAATAATCTCACCCTGGTGGAACTAGGCGCGGGCAGCGCCAGCAAGACCCAGGTATTGATTGAGGCGTTGCTGCGCCGCCAGTTGCGCGCGGATTTTTATCCTGTGGATGTTTCGTCGTCCGCTCTGCAGGGCGCTCTGGCAACCCTGAACGGGCATTTTCCGCATTTGCGCATAAGCCCCATTGTGGCTGACTACACGCATCGCCTGCCTCACCTGAAATCCTTGTCCGGACGCAAGCTGGTCCTCTTTATTGGTTCAACCATCGGAAACTTTGAGCCGGAAGAGGCTGAACAATTCCTGAAGAGCGTGCGCCGCTCCCTGAATCCGGGAGACGCCATGTTGATCGGCTTTGACCTGATCAAAAATGCCGACGTGCTCCACGCCGCGTATAACGACGCCCAGGGCATCACCGCCGCGTTCAATAAAAACGTGCTGGCACGGATCAACCGCGAACTGAACGGCGGCTTTGACGTAGACGCTTTTGCCCACGTTGCTTTCTGGAACGCCCGCAAGTCGCGCATTGAAATGCATCTGGAAAGCTTGTACGAGCAAACAGTCTGGATTCAGGATCTCGGACGTAGTTTTCACTTTACCAAAGGTGAACGGATCCATACCGAAAACAGCTACAAATTCAATCTGCATTCCATTAAGCAATTGCTGCGCCGCAGCGGCTTTACGCTGGAGATGAGTTGGACTGACCCCAAAGGCTGGTTCGCGGAAACGCTGGCGCGCGTTTAGAGCAGGGTAAGAAATGCTTTACCACGGAACAACACTGATGACACGGATCTGCGCATAAGCTCGTCCTGCTCTTTTTCCTCTGTGTCGTTGCGTCCTCTGCGGTAAAGCTCTTTTCTTAAGGGCTTTAGTTCTTGTCCTTCATTGCCACCATGCCCTTGTTGAACTCCGGCACCACTACCGCCTGCTCAATGGTGGGCTCATAGTAACGGGAAAGCGTCTGGGACATACGGGCAGCGGCATCGCGGGCCCCGGTTTTCTGGTAGGCCACAATCAGGCGCTGCATGGAAAACGGGTTCTTATCGTCTTCCGCCAGGTTAGAAATCGCTTGCTCATACTTGCCTTGGGCCATCAGGATGGCCCCTTCCGCGCCACGCAGGGCGAACTGTACCTGGCCGCTGTTGTTGACCGCAGCCAGCTTTTTCAGCTGCCGCAGAGCGGCCCGCGCCGTCGGCATGCTGCCATCGTGAACGGCGCGTCCGGCGCGGGTACGCAGAATCAACGCCAACTCCTGGTCGCGCGTGGTGGCGGACATCTCGTGCTTCTCATGCAACACAGCTTCAGCTTTCGTCAGCAGCGCCATGGCGCGAGCATTGTCCTTCTGGTAGACGGACATCATCCGCCAGGCCTCAGCTTCAAGCGTACCCAGGTTTTTGGCATGGGCCTGCTGTGCCGCTTCCTGGTAAGCTGCGTCAGCCTGCTTAAAATCCTGTTCCCGCGCATATGTGGCGGCAGACTGCAAGGCAAACGCCACGCTCTGTACGCGCGTGGTAGCTTTGGCAATGGCAACCGCGTATTCTGCGCGAGCGCGAGCCTGATCACCCATGAGCGCGTATGTGTCCCCCAGGCCGGCTTGCGATTCAATGAACGCCGGGTCAATCTTCAGCGAGGCATGGTAGTACTTAAGCGCGTCATCAAAGCGTCCGGCCATGCGCGAAATTTCCGCCAGGGAATCCTGTGGATTGGCCTCATGCGGCAAAAGTTCGCTATAGCGCTTCATGTAGGTAAAAGCCTTGTCATAGTTGCGCAGCCGTGCATAGCAATACGCCGCCTGGTTCCACGGATCGGCAAATTTAGGATCGATCTTTGTGGCGCGCTCAAACAAGCGTATGGCGTGTTCTGATTGCCGCTGGTTGGTAAGCCACAATCCGGCCAGCCATGCCAGGTGCTTGTCTCGCGGATACTGCCGCAGCGCCTCATTCATGGCCTGGATGGCCGGGACCCAATGGCTTTGGCTGGCATTGACCACCCAGTCCACAATGAACTGCTCTTCCGGGCCGGCGGACTTTCTGGAAGCCAGTGCGCGGTCGCGCTCCGCTACCTGCTCCGCTGGGTCACGCGAGAGCATGGCAAGCAGAGCATGCGCCAGCGCAAAGTCCGGATCGGCTTTGGCGGCAGCGCGCCAGCTGATCAGCGCAGGCTCCCAGTGGAGCGTCTCCATTTTGGACAAGCCATCATTGAATGCGGCGCGCGCCGAAGATGAGTGGGTGGTGATCTCCAGGCTTTCGGCATGGACTCGAGGGACAACAAGCAACAGATAAACAAAAACGAGAAGCTGGGATTTTCTCATGGTGGTTTGCTTAAATTGACATGGCGCTCTGCCCTTACACCCAAAAGCCAAAACCTGCATGATCGAATCACAGGTTTTGGCTTATTACTATCCGCAGTTGCTGTTGTTACTGGCGATACTTAGCGCGCGGGTCCAATGACGCATTCCGTTGCGCCAACATGGCAGCGCGCTGTTTGCGGAATTCCGGGACCACCAACGCCTGCTCAATCACCGGAACGTTGAACGCTGCCAGCCGGGCGGAGAGCCGGAGCGCGTTCCCTTCCTGCCCGTTCTTCTGATATGCCGTGATCAGGCTGCGCATGGAGATTGCGTTGGAATTATCTTCTTCAAAATAGTTGACCGCATCTGCATATTTGCCCTGCATCATGGCCACAGCCCCGGAGGCGCCGTGCAGTGCAATGTCAATCGTTCCATCCGCGGCATTTGCGCCGGCAAGATCTTCCAGCTGTTTCAGCGTGGCGGCGGCCATATCTTTGTTACCGTCCGCAACCGCACGTTCCACACGGGTACGAAGCACAACAGCCAGTTCCTGGTTCAGCACGGATTGCGGGACCTTGTGTTCTTCATGCAATACGGCCTCGGCTTTGGCCAGCAGTCCCAGAGAGGCTTTGCTCTCTTTCTGGTACATGGACATACTGCGATAGGCTTCCGCTTCAAGATTGGCAAAATCCAGAGTGTGGGCCTGGTCAGCGGTGGCGCTGAAGGCTTTGTCGGCAGCGGCCAAATCGCCGTCGCGTACATAGGTCGCGGCGGACTGTAATGACCACTGCACCTTCTGCACCGGCGAACCGGCGGCTATTGCTCTGGCATATTCTTCACGTGCCTTGGCCTGCTGGCCCATCAGCGCATAGGTATCACCCAGGCCGAGCTGGGATTCAATGAAGGTTGGATCAATCTTGAGTGACATGCGATAGTGCAGCAGCGCGTCATCAAAGCGGCCGGCCATGCGCGAAATCTCCGCGAACGAGTCTTGCGGATTGGCTTCATTGGGGACCATTTCGGCATAGCGCTTAATGTCAGTAAAGGCTTTGTCCAGGTTGCCCATCCTGGCATAGCAATAAGCAGCTTCGTTCCATGCGTCGGCAAACTTGGGATCAAGCTGCATCACGTGCTCAAACATGGGCGCGGCCCGCTGTGCCTGGTTTTGATTGAGCATCAACCACCATCCGGCAAGCCAGTACAGGTGCTTGTCTTTAGGATAGGTATGCAAAGCCTCATTCATGGACTGGATGGCAGGGATATAGCGCGCCTGGCTGGCATCACCCAGCCAGCTGATAATGAGCTTCTCTTCGGCATTGGCGGAGGCGCTCGTCGCCAACCCTTTGTCCCGTTCCGCCAGTTGTTCGGTCGGGTCCGCCGAAAAGAACATCAGGAACATGTGTCCCAGAGCAAATTCCGGATCAGCTTTTACCGCGTTGCGAAAATTCTGGAGAGCTTCCTGCGTATGCAGCATCTCCATCTTGGCCACGCCTTTTTCAAAGAACGCATGGGCCTGGGGTGACTTGGTAGAAGTATGAATGCCGATAGGATCGTCATGGGCAAAAGCGCTCAGGCTGAACGCAAGCAGCGCCCCCGCGAGAATGCGGAAGGTAAATGACGCCATGGTGAATCTCCTTTGTTGCCTGGCTGCATGTTGCGGCCGCCGGCGGGCCGATGCTAGTTGCCCTTCAGGTAATATCCCGGTTCCAGCGGGAGCTTGCCATCCACTTTGAGGACGTTGACGTGCCCATTGATGGAATACACATCCACCAGGCCCACGGCTCCAGGAATGGATTCCACGGACTTCAAAAGCTCATCTTCTGAACGAACAATGATCACTGCGGTCTGGTGCGCAGCCAGCAGGGCCTTAAACTCTTCGGCCTGCATGTGATAGAGCTTTTGGATTGCGGTCTGCATCTCTGGTGTTGAAGCATCGCGCATAACAAGAATCACGGGCCGCCCATCTGGCCATTTGTGATTGTCAAATTTAAAAACCTTTACCAGATCATTGGCCGTCATTCCACCTACGTTGTTGCTTTTATCGACAATTACCGCCAACTGCTTGGCTTGCAATGAAGCCCCCAGGCAGACGGCCAGAAAAAGACCGATAAATAGAGTTCTTCCAATGCTCATGACGGGAGGAGTGTATGCCCAGAGTAAGAAAAGCATAAGATTACTGAGGTAATGAGCACTTTCATTTGAATTTGTAACGGGCAAGAGAAACGGCGGGAAGAACACGGCCTGGCAGCATCCGTACGGATGCTGATTTAAACAGTTCCACTGCGCACACAATAGGCGCTGCGGTATCGACGATTTGATTTTACGGGAAGCGGCCAGCGAAACAAGCTAGCCGGCCCTTCCAGACCGCAACGATTTTCTTTGTAGCTAATTTCCCAACACTATTTTGCCGCCGGCTTCTGCTCGGATGGAGCAGCCGGCTTGGCGAACTTAGCATCGTCAATAGGCACGTTCTGCTGAATATCAGTGACCTGAATCGTAAACCGTCCCAGCGGTCGCGCCACCGTCCACTGGAATGGAAGCTTTACGCCGCCATCAGCGCGGTAGTCCGCATAATCAACCTGCGTAGGATTACGTCCCAGCGGTGTTTCCGCGTAACGTATGGTGCGCAAGAGTAAGCCTGAATCCTTGTCAAACATAAGCCTCACTGGGGGTTTGCCTTCCCTTATGCCGATCACCTGGATCACATCGTGCCCGCCGATCTTCTCCGCAGGACGCACGCGCATCTGGGTAAACATCTTTTTGATCTCAGTCGGCAGATAAAACGCGGCGTCAAAACTGATCGCGTCAACTTCCTGCGCATTCATATCGCGCGGCGGACGTCCGCCGGGATTGCCCAGCCATCCGGCATGGCCATCAAATGCCGTGATGTTGTCTCCATTCGGTGTATGCACTGTGGAAATGCGCTTGTTGGGGGCTTTGGACAGTACCTCCACGGGGAACTGCCGTCCGCCAAAGTTAACTGTGCCCTTCTGCACGCGGCTCGTGTTCTTTTGCAGGGCATCGGCTCCGCCCACAGCCTGGATATATTTATCAATGACCTGATCGCCTGAAGGTAATGCCGGAGCCGCAGCACTCGCCGCGGGCGATTCAGGCCGCTTGGGCTCTTCGTCAGCGATGATCGGTATGCCCACCGGACGATCCGAGCCGCGATGGCAGGTGAAACACGTGACTTCACGCTCGCCTTTAAAGCTGTCGCGATTGATGGCCAGTTGCATCTCAATCATCTTGCGCGCCGTCTGTTTTGATTTCTTATCGTCTTTTTCAAATGCCCCCTGCACATGGCAGAACTCGCATTCAACGCCCAGAGAATTGCTGATGAACTGCATGGCCGGCTGCAACTGGTCAGCCGGCGTGCCTTTCAATATCTGAATGTTCTTGTACACCAGTTCGGCGGGCTGCGGTGCATCACCCGCGTTTGTTGGCGCTTTACTCAGGGCAACCGCATTTTGTGTGCGCGCCCTGGGAACTGCCAGCAGCAACACACATGAGACAAGCAATGTGGCAAAGAACATCCGAATCAAAGTTTTGTTCATGCAGCTTCCTCGGTTGCTAACGGGTGATTGCGAACGGGCAGTGTAAACAATTCATGGAATAAACGAAACCCGTCGGGCGCAGAAAATTAAATAGCGCTCCAGTTTTTTATCCCATTCAGTGGCCAGGGCTCGCGCCCAGCAGCACCTTCTTCATCTCAGACAGCGGCTTGTCCTTCCAATGCCGGGTAAAGCTTTCTACGGTCATCAGCGTGCGCGGATACATGTGGTCCACGTACATGGTTCCCGCCAGATGGTCTATCTCATGCTGCAATATCCGCGCATACCAGCCGCTGGCCTCAATAATCTTCGGTTCGCCATTTTCGTCCACGCATTCCACCTTGACCTTTCTGGCCCTGGACGTGAGCGCAAGCAGGTTGGCCAGGCTCAAGCAGCCTTCAAGATATTCAAGGCTCTCTTCCCCAACCAGCCGGATTCTGGGATTAATAATCACGTGGAACGGCACCGGCTTCCGCTCCCGCTCGGCAAGTTGTTGAGGCGTCCAGTCCTGTGTGTACTCCGGACGGTCTTCAATAACCGCAAGCTGAATCCCCTGCCCGACCTGTGGAGCCGCCAGCCCCACGCCCGGAGCGGCATACATGGTCTCTTTCATCTGCTGGATCAGTTCGCGAATTTCCCGGCTGCGGATTTCATTAGGCCGTAAGGGCCGGGCCGGTTTACGCAAGACGGGCTCTCCGGATTGAACAATCGTCAGTGGCATAGGCCTATGAGGAAACGCATATTGTACATGTGGCGCACACGCTTACTCGCTCCTGATGGGCCGGGTCTGCCAGTGATAACGCAGCGCCAGCAATCGCAACCCAAAGGCGCACACGGTACCGACCACGGTGGAGAGTTCGCGCGGGAGCCGGAAGGCATCACAGACCAGAAACAGGGCCGCGCCAAAAGCCGCGGCAATCGCGTAAAGTTCGCCACGCTCAAAGATTTTTGGCGTGCATCCGCTGAGCACGTCACGGACGCAGCAGCCGCCCACTGCCGTGGTTACACCCATCAGGAAAGCCGGCAAGCGGCTGAGACCCGCATTGATGGCCCGCGTGCTGCCGGATACGGCGAACAGCCCGAGGGCCGCTGCGTCAATAATAATGATGGCGCGTTCGGTGTTTTTTCCTGCCCGTTGGGCAAACAGCATTCCCACGCCAGCCCCGGCCAGTGCAGTCATCAGATAACGCACGTCAGAGAATGCCAGTGGCGGCCCTTTTTGCAGGATGATGTCGCGCGTAATTCCGCCGCCCAGCGCGGACGCCAGAGCGAGCCCAGTCACGCCGACCAGATCATACTTGTAGCGCATGTCGCGGACCGCGGCCAGCGCGCCACCCAGAGCGCCCACAAAGACGCCAAGAAAATCGATCAGCGAAAAGAGTGTGTCGATGGGCAAAGTTGGTATTGTCACGATGGATCCCGCTTCTCAATAAGCGTGTACCGCAGCTTATCAGGAAGCTTTTGCCGGGCTGTGCTTCAGAAGCCCCAGCCGCACCAAACTTTCAGCCGTAGCGACGATACATTCCTCGTTTGAGCGCGGCGTCCAGCCCAACACGGTTTTGGCCTTTTCGTTGGTAGCGTTCTTCGCTTTGCCCAGATCGGGCAAGATCTGCTTTACCGCCGGATCACGCAAGGCAGCGATCCGCACCAGCCAGTTGGGCAGTTGCGTGGTCGGGACTCTTTTAGCCGAAGCGCCCATGCGTCCCTTCAATACCCTGGCAATGTCGAGTATCCACATGAAATCGCCGGCAATGGCAAGGAAGCGTTCCCCTTTGGCTGCGGGATGAGTCATAGCGCGGATATGCAGGTCGGCGACGTCACGCACGTCCACGACGCCGAAACAGAGTCGCGGGCAGCCAGGCATGGCCCCATCCATGAGCCGTTGCACCAGCAGGATTGAGGTCGAATAGTCCGGCCCCAGCACCGGACCGAATACGCCTACCGGATTCACCACGGAAAGCTCAAGGCCACCGCCTTCTCTGGCGATGAAATCCCAGGCTGCGCGTTCCGACAAAGTCTTTGATTTCACATAGGGGAGCACATCGTTGCCATTGAGGTGTGTCCAGCTTGTCTCATTGAACGGCGTCTTCTGTGGGGCTTGCCCATACCCAATCGCCGCAAAGGAGGAAGTCAGCACCACGCGCTTGACTTTCGCATCACGTGCGGCGCGCAGCACGCGGAGTGCGCCTTCGCGCGCGGGCACAATCAGCTCATCTTCATGCTTTGGAACGTTCTGGGGAAAGGGCGAAGCCACATGCAGCACGTATTCGCAACCAGCCACGGCTTCCGGCCAGCCCGCATTGTTTTCGAGATCAGCGGCAACAAAGGACAAACGCGCGCCTGGCTCCGCACCACCTGCCTTCAGCATGGCACGCACCTCCCCTTCGCGCTTCAGGCTCCGGACCGTAGTGCGCACCTGATGGCCTGCCGCCAGAAGCTGCAAAATGCAATGGCTGCCGATAAAGCCCGAGCCGCCGGTAACCAGAACTGTGCTCATTTGCCGTCTCCTTATTTGTTCAGGGCCGAGTTAAGAATGGCAATCCCTCTTGTTGCTTGACTGAATAAGGTTTTCATTGTACTGCCCTAACCTCCGCGCATGTACCCACGTAACTCTGCGCTGACAACCAGCGGTGCTACATTAGCTTTCACCAGGGCAGAGGGAACGCCCAACTACAGTGCCTGTTTCCCCGTTGTTTCCTGATAACTATTTTCCTGTTTCTATGCGGCTGGGCAGAGCCGGCGTTACGTAAAAAAAGTTTTATCCGGGGCGGCGGTTGCAATAACCGCCCCTTCCCTTACTCCATCACCAAGGAGCGCAGATTCATCCGCGCCGGAAGCACACCATTTCGTGTGATTACGGACAAGGCCTGCATGATTGCGGACAACGGCCACTTGTAATCTTCAGTCATCTCAGACAAAGTGCGATGATCCGTCCATGCCATATTTTCCCCAATCGCAACGCAAAACACGATCACCACGAGTGCGCGTACCCAACAGTGAATCTATCCGCTTTAACCTGGGCGGGCACCAGGTGTCAGCCGTGCTGCAGAAAATCTCCATGACCGGCGGTCTGGCGGAATTCACCAACAGCATTGGCAGCGCCACCATCGCTGAAGCCAGGCTGAATACCATCTCCGGGCAGGTGAGCGGATTGGTGGAGTTTCTGCCTTCCACAAATGGGAATGCCACGTATCCGTTTCGCTTCATCGCCTTGAGTGACCAGGACCATGAACGCCTGAGCAGCACGATCAAGATGATGCAGCAACAGGGTCTCGGCGCCTGAAGCACGCGTAACATCCTCCTCACACAAGGGCAGTGTCGTGCGCGGCCTTATCAGCATGGCCTGCTCAGCAAGCTTACAGATTTTTTACCTGTAAACAGCCCATTTCTTACAATGCGCGGCGGCGGTTTGTGTTTTCATGATAAAGTCCAGCCCATTGTTTGGGCCCGCACTCGCGGAGCATCGAACTTTGTCTGCGATTCCCAAAGACAAAAAAAGGAGACCTTTTAATGAAGACCTTACAGAAATTTTTACTGCTCTCCGTAAGCCTGTTTGCAGTGGCTGCGGTTGCCCAGCAAAATCCACCCCATCAAGGCAAAGGTGACGAACAAGGCCCTCGCCGTATGCCCAGCGTGGAAGACCAGACCAAAAATCTAACGGAAAAGCTGGGCCTTACTGACGACCAGCAACCCAAAGTCAAAGCCATTGTGGAAGATACACACAGCCAGATGATGAAAATTATGCAAGACGAGAACATGGCTCGCGAAGACACGATGGCCAAAATGCGTACCCTGCATGAAGCGGCCAGCGCAAAGGTTAACGCTCTGCTGACGGACGATCAAAAGAAAAAATTTGAGGACATGCAAAAAGAAATGCGGGAGCACATGCGGCAACGGCAACAAGAGGGTGGCGACAATCACCCCAAATAACAATCCTTGCAGAGAGCAGGGCGCTTGCACCCGCTAGCGCCCTTGCCCGCTGCACAATTCCAGCACCTTCCCGCATGGAACTGCGTCCGTCTTATTTTCAGCAGCACTAGCAGCTTCTCTGCTTCGTCAGCTTCAGCAGCCCTGACAGCAGCTCTGGCGCGTCTTTTTGCAGGGCTTCTGCCCTCCTTCGCAAAAAAAAGAGCATCACACAAAGACTGGCCGCACCAATCCAAAGGAGACCGCGTACCGCATGAAAACGATCAGGGCAGCAATTTTTTCCGCCAGCATTATGTTTGCGGCAGGAGCATTTGCCGTGCAATACCCATCCGGCAACTCCACCATGCCGCAATCGCAGCCACAGGCAGGACAGACTACACCATCGCAACCATCACAGACAGCGCCTTCACCGAACCAGGGCGCTATGCAGCCTGGCCAGGCCGGACAGCAGACGGGGCAGCCATCGCAGACCTCTCCCCAGCCAGGCGCAGCGCCATCCATTGACGATCAGGTGCAGACATTGTCTGAAAAACTCAGCCTCTCCAAAGACCAGCAGGCCAATCTGAAATCAGCTCTGGAAGACCAGCATGCCCAGGCCATCCAGATCATTCAGGACAACTCTATGTCGCGCGAAAATAAAATCATGAAGATCCACGCTGTACGGGAAACCACCATTAACAGAGTACGCACGTCGCTGAATGACGATCAGAAGAAGAAGTTCGATCAGATGATCCAGCAGCAGGACCAGCGCATGGACCAGCAAATACACCAGCAACCCGGCCAGCAGACTCCCCCGAAGCAATAACCGTTACTTCATGTTTGCAGAGAGGGCGTCCACCGGGACGCCTTTTTGTTGTGCGTCTCTTCTTTTCAGCCTGACCCTGCGCTATCCTTAGCCTGCTCTGATTCTCTTCCTTTCTCTATTTCAGGAAACCTATGCACCTCGCAACACCTTTGCTTTTTATATTGATGGCGTTGTTGCCTAACCAGAAACCAGAGTGGTGCCGCAACCTGCCGCGCCCCGAATACAACAAACTGAAGCGGGTGCCGGTTCCAGACCCGTGGTTTGAGGTTTACCGCATCCGGCCTGGAGTTTTCGCCATCTATGAGCCACACCAGCAGGAAGAGGTGATCTCATACCTGGTTCTCGGGAACAAGCAGGCGGTGCTGTTTGACACCGGCATGGGCATCAGCGACATCAGGAAAGTCGCCACTGGCCTGACCAAATTACCCATCACGGTGTTGAATTCACATACACACAATGATCATGTAGGAGATAACTGGCGCTTCAGCGCAATCTACGGCATGGACCTGTCCTTTAGCCGCCAGAACGCAAAAGGGTCCACGGCGGATGCGCAGGCGGAACTCACCGCTGGCTCTATCTGCGGAGAGCTGCCGGCAGGATTTGCTGCCACGTCATACGCCACGCGTCCTTTCCACATTACGCACTGGCTCCATGACGGCGAGAAAATTGATCTGGGCGTGCGCGTGCTTACAGTCTTGTCCGTGCCTGGCCACACGCCAGACTCCATTGCGCTGTGGGATTCCGCCAACGGTCTGTTGTTTACCGGAGACATGTATTATCCCGGCACCATCTGGCTCTACCGCCCGGAGACCGACCTGGATGCTTATGAAGCATCGATCAAGAAAATGATGGACCTCAAGCCCAGGCCCACATTACTTCTTCCCGCGCACAACGTTCCCGTGGCTGATCCGGCAGACCTGCCGCGTGTGCTCTCTGCCATGCAGCAGACGCGCAGCGGAAAAATCAAGCCAGTGAAGAGCGATGGCAAAAGTATTTATGAGTTTCAGGGATTCTCTTTTCTGTTGAGCAAATGAACGCCGGACCGCTCACAGGCCTTTACGCTTTCTCATTGGCCAGCAGCGCTCTTTTCCGTTCCACGCCCCAGCGATAACCGGCCAGATTTCCATTCTTCTGCACCACCCGGTGGCAAGGCACAACCACAGCCACCGGATTCGACGCACATGCATTGGCCACCGCGCGTACCGCCTTGGGACGCCCAAGGCGCTTCGCCACGTCGGTATAGCTGCGGGTTTCGCCGGCGGGAATGCGTTGCAGCTCTTTCCAGACCATTTGCTGAAACGCTGTCCCGCGCAGGTCCAGCGGAATGCTGTGTGGTGTGGCCCATCCGCGCAGCGATTCTTTCATTCTGGCCGCAAGCGGTTGCAGCGCATCATCATCGCGATGAATTTCCGCAGCGGCAAAATCCTGCTTGAGTTCCCGTAGCAGCGCTGCTTCGTTTTCCCCAAAGCGGGCGGAGCAGAGGCCGCGCACGGTTGTGGCCATCAGCAGTTTGCCCAGTTCGGTGGTAATCACGGTGTATCGGATTGTTTCGCCTTCACCTTTTTTCCGGAATGCTGATGGGGTCATGCCGAGCTGCGCAGGGATGCTTTCATAGGCGCGGCTGCTGGAGCTATAACCGGCCTCATAGATGGCGTCGGTTACGCGGCCATCATTGAGCAGAGCTTGCCGGAATTTTCCTGCACGGCGCGCCTGCTGGTATTCGCGCGGGCTGATTCCCAGCACACGTTTGAACAGCCGTTGAAAGTGAAACGGGCTGGTAGCTACGTGGCGTGAGATTGCCGTCAGGGTCAGCGTGACGTCAAGGTTTTGGTCAATGTAACGGCAGGCCGCTTCAATCTTTTGCGTCTGCGGATTGTTCTGGAGTGGCAAACACCGGTTGCAGGCACGGTATCCAGCCCGCTGCGCCTGCGTGGGAGAATCAAAAAACTCTACATTCTCCCGCCGGGGGCGGCGGCTGGGACATGATGGTCGGCAGAAGACCCCCGTGGACTTTACTGCATAGACAAAGCGGCCATCGGCTTTGGCTTCCCGGGCCAGCACCAGAGACCACTTCTGATTTACATCGACAGGCATGGCATATAACTGCATTTGTTTTTTCTCCGCGACTCCAAGACTGACTCCAACTCTACTGATTCCAACTCTAAAGACGCGCAGAGGAACAAGCTATCCGCAGCTTGCTCTCAAAACAAATGCTCCTACAAATTTTAATTAAGTTCGCGTGGCCATGACCAAAATCTGTTCCCCAGGGCCTTAAACCACTACCCAAATGGCGGATGCAACCGGCCTAACCTTTCCTGCATAGTGAGCTTGCACTCAATTGAATGGGAAGGAAAACGAACATGGGAATTTGGGAAACACTGGCAAATGAGTTGGCTGCGGCCTCAGCGGACGCTGGACGATCGGTGGTGGGAGTACTTGGCGGACGCCACCCTTCCAGCGGGATTGTGATCGGCAAAGATGCCATTGTGGCAGCCAGCCACGCTGTACGCCGCGACGAAGACATCACGGTAGTCACTGCTCCAGGAGAGAAGATGGCAGCACGGGCCGTAGGCCGGGACATTGGAACGGACTTGGTGGTGCTGCGCCTGCCGCAGCCCATGGATGCACCCGCTGCCCACTGGGCCAAGACCGCAGACCTGCGCGTGGGCGAGCTGGTGCTGGCGCTGGCACGCACGCGACGCGGCAACGTGGTCGCAAGTTCCGGCGTCGTCTCTGGGTTGATCAATGGTCCTATGCGCACATGGCGTGGTGGTGAAATTGACCAGTTCATCCGCCCCGATCTTACTTTCTATCCCGGATTTTCCGGCGGACCGCTGGTGAACCACCGAGGTGAATTTGTGGGACTGAACACCGCTGGGCTGCATCGCTCCGGCATCACCGTTCCTGCTTCCACAATCGGGCGTGTAACGGCTGAGCTGCTGGCAAAGGGCCGCATCGAGCGGCCTTATCTGGGACTGGCCATGCAAACCGTGCCGCTGCCGGAATCCTTGCGTGCGCGGTTGAATCTAACTGCAAGCGAGGGGTTGCTGGTGGTGCATGTTGAACCGGAGGGTCCAGCGGAAAAGGCGGGCATGATGATGGGCGATGTGCTGCTCACGGCCAACGGCCAGGCTGTGCCGGATACTGACTCCATCCAGGAAATTCTGCGCGGCAGCAAGCCAGGCGCTCAGATTGAACTTGGACTGTTGCGTGGCGGCGTGGCCAGTAAGCTCAGCGTGCAGCTTCAGTCCCGCCCAGCAGCAAAGTAACCAGAAGAAACAGGCGCGGATGGGGCAAATCCGCGCCCCAGCTCCCGGCGAATGGAAAAACGAAATCACAAGCTCTTGCGGGTGATGGTTGTTGCGTCATCGTCCACGCAGCGTGCAGCGCTGGCGGAAACGATGACGCGGACGCTGGGAGAACGCGCGCATATCACCTCGGCTGCGCAGTTTTCTCAGGAACGCCTGATGGTTACCGGCTCTGAGCTTCTGATTGCCGAGCTTGACTCGCCCGCTGCGGCTGGGAACATGCTCCGGTTCCTTCATGATGCAGGCGGAAACGTGGGTGCCATTGCGCTCATCGATGATCCTGACGCAGCCTGGGTCCGCAAGGCCTTAAGCGCATCCATCAATGCGATTCTTGCCCGTGATGCCTCCTCTGATGACCTGCTGCTGGCGGTGCAGGCCGCGGAAGCAGGCCTGGTGCTGCTGCATCCCACCTCAGCACACAGGCTGTTCCCGGAACCATTTCCACTGACTCCGGATGGCTCCACTCAGGAAGAACTTACCGGACGGGAAGGCCAGGTGCTGCGGTTGGTGAGCCAGGGGCTGGGGACCAAGGAAATCGCTGCGCGCCTTGCCATTTCCGAGCACACAGTAAAATTCCACATCAGCTCCATTCTTGGCAAAATGAACGTGACCAGCAGAACTGAAGCCGTGAGCCTGGGCATCCGGCACGGACTGATTCCGATCTAAAGGCGGTTCCAAAGTTTCTGTGCCGGAGAGCAACACCTAAAAAATAACCTTAACCCTGGGGCCAGAGGCACGGAAAAAACATGCCTTTGAGAAAAGTTCCTGGTTGGACTATTTCCGGTTGGACTATTGATAGATTCGCGTTTTTCGCGTTGATTCGCGGCTGATACCTTTCCTGATGGGTGAACTTATCCGGTGCGGTATCTTGCATATTTCCGGGCGTAAGGGGTAAAAAAACTGTAGTAATTTTGGTGCTGACTGTTGATGGCAAAGCACTTAGTTGAGAGGGCCGTTTTCAGACGGCTTTTTGCGAGATTTAACCCTCAGAAAACTCCATATTTTGAGGTATTCTATCGTCAGATTTAGTTACTTTTGTGCTATGTCACTTGTAAGCACTCAAAGCGATTCTGTCCGCCGGACCAGGGGATTCTCACTGGTCGAGGTGCTGGTGGTTGTCATGGTCATTCTGATCATCGCGGCCATTGCAATTCCGAATCTGGTGCGCGGCAAAATGAGCGCGAATGAAGCGGCGGCAGCCTCATCTGTGAAGACTATTCATTCGGCAGAAATCATCTATATCAGCAACTATCCTGACGTTGGTTATTCAGACAATCTGGCCAGTCTGGGCACGCATGGCAGTAACTGTGAGACCCCCACCAGCACGAATGCCTGCATCATCATGGATGACGCCCTGACCAGCGGGCTTAAGAATGGTTATATTTATGAACTGGTAGGCGATGGCAAGAAGCCTACGCAGAGCTACACGGTGACTGCGACTCCCGAATCCAGCGCTACCGGTCGCTGCGGGGTCAGCACCAATGAAGGCGGAGCACTCCACTTCTTCACGCCCGGCGCCACCACGGCCAGCCAGGGCAGGCTCTCTCAGGGTACCGGAAACGCCAGTTGCGAACTCTAACCACGAAACCCACTTATACCGTATTCCGCGTTTGAATCCACGTCAACGTCAGTTCTATTGTGCCTTTACCTCAACCCAGACCCGGGTATTTTCCCAGTCCAGATTCAGGGTTGCCAGGGCCGGGCTCTTCTTCTCAAAGACAATCGTAAACTGCTCCACGGTTTGTGAAAGTGGCGTCTGCTTCATATCGATGCGGGCGAGGTCCTGGGCCTGGTTATACTTCGTGCCCCATTGCCCAGTCTGTTTGTTGATAATGAGCTTCCAGTCTCCTGCCGCCGGCAACGTATAGAGGGTGTACTTTCCTGCCGGCACTTTTACGCCGCCGATCTCCAGATCGATTTCCGTGGTCAATGTGGTGGCTTCATTCGCTCCGGTCCGCCACACCTGTCCATAGGGCGCAAGTTCCTGCCCCAGCTTTCTTCCTTTCAGGGAAGGGCGGCTGTAATCGATGGTGATCTTCTTACCGTTCAGGGTCACTTCGGCTGTGCCTGGAGGACTGGGCCGTTTGCTCTTGTCCTGGGGCTGCGAAAAAGCACTGACAGAGAGAATGGCCAGAATTAATGTGAGTCCAGTTCTTAAATATTTTCTCAGCATGTTTTAAGTTTCCTTTCCGGATAAAGCACGTTATGATCGCCCCAGCGCCGGAAATATTCAAGTGAATCACGGCGCGGCTTGGATGATGCAGGGAAGTCACCAAAGTGCATAGGACATGTAGCACTAGGTGCGTCTTTTCATAAAGCCCTGCGTCCCATAAAGTTATACCTAACTGATCCTTAGAAAAACCAAGAAGTGAGGCCTTTGCCATGAAAAAGTGTGTGGCGTTTTGCGTATTTCTCTGTTTGACCGTTCTAGCGGCTGATGGCCAGACAGCCCCGGCGGCCGCCGCCCAGACTCCGGTCCATCGCACCACCAAAGCTGTGAATTACCGGCTGCGCGGAGACACGGTGAAGGTCGATTTCCATGGCACGGAACTCATGCAGAATGCCTCCGGCGAAGCCAAAGTCACAGGCAAAAAGAGCAGCGTGGAGATTGATGCCAAGTTTGAAGGCCTGGATGATCCCACAAAATTCGGTCTGGAATATCTGTCACTGGTGTTGTGGGCCATCTCGCCGGAAGGCCGCGCGGTGAACCTGGGCGAACTGGTGTTTGACCATAACAGCAGCCACGTAAAGGCCATCACGGACATGCAGACGTTTGGCATGATCGTGACTGCAGAACCCTACTTTGCCGTGAATCAGCCCGGCAATATGGTGGTGATGGAAAATATTGTCGGGGCCAGCACTGTTGGCCGGCAGGAAAATATTGAAGCCAAGTATGAACTGCTGGGCCGCGGCACTTACTCAGCCACCAACACCAAGATTCAGGATGCAATCTTCGGCATTGACCGCAAGACGCCGCGTGTGCTGTTTGAAGCGCGCAACGCCGTCAGAATCGCCAATCTGGCCGCAGCGGACAAATATGCCCCCGCCATCCTGGGCAAAGCGACACAGCAATTGCAACAGGCGGAAGCAGCCTACGCGCAGAAGCGCGATAAAAGCTCCATTGAGACTCTGGCGCGTGAGACCGTTGGCACCGCAGAAGAAGCGCGCGTGATGGCGGTAAAGCAAAAGGCCGATGAAGACGCCCAGGCCAAAGCGGCAGCCGACAAGAAGGCCGCCGAAGATCGCGAAGCCAAAGCCCGCCAGGATGCCCTTGCAGAAGCACAACGCCGCCAGGCTGCGGAAGACGCCCGTGTTCAGGCTGAGCAGGCACGCGC
>DAHUXF010000169.1 GCA_027307295.1 Acidobacteriaceae bacterium | reverse complement strand
ACGGATGGCGAGCATCTTCCTATAAGTTGAAGGAGTAAACGTGAGAGTGACACGCAGCATTTTGACAGGGATTATCTGCCTGATTTCAGCAAGCGCAGTCAGCCAGACCGCCGAGGAACTGGTAGCCAAAAACCTGCAAGCCAGGGGTGGAGTGGACAAGATCAAAGCGATCAAGTCCGTGCGTATGACCGGCAATTTTGATGCCGGGGGATTTAAAGCAACCATCGGCCAATTGAGCAAACGCCCGGAAATGATCAAGGAGAGTTTCTCCGTTCAGGGCATGACCCAGGTGCAGGCGTATGACGGGTCCACAGGTTGGCAGATCTCCCCGTTTCAGGGCCGCAAAGACCCCGAACTGGTGGGGGAAGATGACATGCGCAACCTGGTAGAGGACGCCGATTTTGATGGCCCTCTGATGGATGCGCAGGCCAAGGGCAACAAGATTGAATACATGGGCCATGACCAGGTCGATGGAGACGATGCGTACAAACTGAAGGTCACATTGAAAAATGGCGACATCTTCTACTACTACCTTGATCCGGATACATTCATTGAGATCATGGTGGAAAAGCAGCAGTTTATTCGCGGATCGGTGCGCGAAAGCGTCACGATGATGGGCTCCTATAAACCGGTGAATGGAGTTATGTACCCCTTCTATATAGAGAGTGGCCCCAAGAACAACCCGGATGGACGCGGCAAGGTCACAATCACCAAACTTGAAGCCAATGTTCCGGTGGATGACAAAGAGTTCAAGATGCCTGCGGCACCTGCCAAAGCGGCAAAGTAGATACGCGTTCTTCACGACACAAGTCTTCAGGACACAAGAGAGGAAAAATTTGATGATGATGCACCGCCCAGCCTTTGTCCGCCAGCTCGCGAAGAAAGTTTATGTGCTTTTATTCAGTGTGTGTATAGTTGCCGCCGCTGTATCGCAAGCGCCTGCGCCAGTGAAATACGATTCCGGGACCATCTCCGGACTTACCGCGCGTAATATCGGTTCTGCCACCATGGGTGGACGCATTGCAGCCATTGACGCTGTGGATGAAGAAGGTAAGATCACGGTTTTTGCCGGCTCGGCCAGCGGCGGCGTGTGGAAATCCATCAATGGAGCCACAACATTCCGTCCTGTGTTTGATCGTGAAGGAGTGCAGTCGATCGGCGCAGTCACCATCGATCCCACCAACCACAAGACTGTATGGGTGGGGACGGGCGAGAGCTGGGCCAGGAACAGCGTGTCGGTCGGCAACGGTATCTACAAATCCGTGGACGGCGGCGAAAACTGGACCAACATGGGGCTGAAGAACTCGGAACACATCGCCCGCATCCTGGTGGATCCCGGTGACGGCAATACGGTTTATGCGTGTGCCATGGGCCATTTGTGGGATGACAGCGATGAGCGCGGCGTCTATAAAACCACAGACGGCGGCACAACCTGGAAAAAAGTGCTGGCCGGGGCAAATGGTTCCAGCGGCTGCGCCATGATGACCACAAATCCCAGGGAGCCTAAAACGCTTTATGCAGCCATGTGGGACTTCCGCCGCCAGGGCTGGACGTTCCGCTCCGGCGGTCCGGGCAGCGGACTCTTCAAAAGCATAGACGGAGGCGAACGCTGGGAAGAGATCAATACCAGCAACAGCCAGGGCTTGCCGGCAAAGCCTTATGGAAGAATTGCTCTGGCCGTAGCGCCTTCCAAGCCGAATGTGGTTTACGCCATGATCGAATCGAAAGAGAGCGCGCTGTATCGCTCGGATGATGCCGGGAAGAGCTGGAAAAAACTGGATGCAAGCCAGTATATGGTGTGGCGTCCGTTCTACTTTGCCAGTTTGACGGTTGATCCAAAGGATGAAAACAAAATTTTCAAGACTGACCTTGTTCTGCTGGTGAGCACAGATGGCGGACGCAGCTTCAGCAGCACGGCCAATGCGCACGGTGATTTTCACACGGTCTGGATCGACCCGGCCAATTCCAACCAGATTTTCGCCGGCGATGACGGCGGCTTCTGGAGCAGTGTGGATGGCGGCACTCGTTGGGCGCGTGCCTGGAACCTGCCCACGGCGCAGTTCTACCACGTAAGCGTGGACAACGCGAATCCGTACCATGTGTATGGCGGGTTGCAGGACAACAGCTCATGGATTGGAGACTCTTCCTATCCGGGAGGCATCACAAATTCGCGCTGGGAAAACATCTATGGCGGAGATGGCTTCTGGGTCTTTGCCGATCCCGCTGATCCTGATTATGTCTATGCCGAATCCCAGGGAGGAGAGATTGGCCGGGTCAATCTGCGCACTCTGAGCGGACGCAACATCAAGCCGCAGCCGCAATATAATGAAAAAAAGCTGCGCTTTAACTGGAACACTCCCATTCACATGAGCCCGAACGATAAGGGCGTCATCTATGTCGGCGCGCAGTTCCTGTTCCGTTCGCGCGACCACGGGCAATCCTGGGAGCGCATCTCGCCCGACCTTACCACGAATGATCCTGAGAAGCAGAAGCAGGAAGAGTCCGGTGGCATCACCGTGGACAATTCTGCCGCGGAGATGCACACCTCCATTTATTCCATCAGCGAGTCTCCGCGCAATGGCCAGTTGATCTGGGTGGGCACGGATGACGGCAATCTGCAGGTCACGCGTGATGGGGCCAAAACCTGGACCAATGTAGTTGACAAAGTTCCCGGACTGGGCAGGAACTCATGGGTCTCCACGGTAACGGCCAGCCGCTTTAATGAAGGCACGGCCTATGCCACTTTCGACCGGCACACATTTGGCGATATGAAACCTTATCTGTTCAAGACCACCGATTTCGGAAATACCTGGACGCCGCTGGTGAATGACCAGAGCGTCGTAACCGGCTACGCGCATGTCATCACGGAAGATACGGTTGATCCCAACCTGCTTTTCCTGGGCACAGAGTTCGGCCTGTGGATCTCCATTGATGGCGGCAAACAATGGGCGCAATATAAAGGCAGCGGCTTCCCGGCGGTCGCCGTTCGGGACATTGTGGTGCAACCGCGTGAATCCGATCTGGTACTGGCAACGCATGGACGCGGTATATGGATCATTGATGACATCTCTTCGCTGCGCGCGCTCACGCCTGATCTGATGGCGCAGGAAGCCGTATTGCTGGATTCAACCGGACTCCAGTACCTCAATTCCAATGGGGGATGGGCGGAGGGTGATGCAACATTTCATGGCCCCAGCCGGACCACCGACGCCTTTATCACTTATTACCAGAAACGCCGTCATATTTTCGGCGACATGAAAATTGAAATCATTGACCCCGAAGGTAAAGTGGTGGACACGATTGCAGGCAGCAAGCATCGTGGCATCAATCGCGCCACGTGGTCCATGCGGCTGAAGCCGCCCACCGTTCCACCTGCTGCCAGCGCCGCTTTTGGCGCTGCCACCGGGCCGCGCGTGCTGCCGGGAACCTATACCGTCAAAATGACCAAGGGCGACAAAGTGTACACGGCAAAACTCAAGCTCGTACTTGATCCGCGGGCCGCCTACAACGAACAGGACCGCCGCGACCAGTTTGATCTGGCCATGAAGCTCTACAAGATGCTGGGCAAGATGAGCTTTGCCGTGGACTCCATGGTGAATCTGCGCGATACCGCATCTGCCCGCGCCAGCCACTTGCAGGCCAATGATGCTTTGCACAACAATCTGCAGCAATTTGCGCAGCAGGTGGACGCGTTGCGATCAAAAATTGTGGCCACGAAAGAAGGCGGAGCCATCACGGGCGAAGAACGCATTCGCGAATACCTGACAACGATCTATGGCGATGTAAACGATTATGACGGCAAGCCCACCAATTCCCAGGCGGAACGGACGGAAGCTCTGGGACGTGAACTGGATGATGTGATCCGGGAACTGGACCAACTCAAAGCCAGGATGCTGCCGGCCATCAATTCCGGCCTGCAGAAGAAAAAGATGGAGCCGCTCCAGCCGCTCTCTCAACAATTATGGGAGAAGATGCACGAAGACGAAAGCGGACCGCCGCCGGGGATGATGGGACTCCGGGAGCGGGATTAACATACGAAACGAACATACATGCAAAAAGAGGAGTTCCCACGGGAACTCCTCTTTTGATTGCCACTTTTTTGTCACACATTCTTTACGGAATGTGATTTTTGCTAGCGGACGCAACGCAAATTGCCGTTGTCATTCACGATGCCGCCACGGCAGTCGTCCCATTCATGCAGTTCGCTCCAAACCCAGCGTCCATCGCGGTCCTGGCACATGGCGCGTAGATTGTCGCCGCGCACGTAGGCATTGCGGCAAGTCTGCACAAAGCTGCCGGAAGGAACAAGCCTTCCTCCCTGGCGCGTGCAGTCAAGCCGGCCATCGTCGTTAACAATGTCTCCCACGCAGCGATCATAGCCACGGAGGAATGTTTCAGACCAGTCGCCGCTAATGTTCTGGCAGACGGCCCGGATTGAATCGCCCTGCACCTGAATGTCGCGGCAAGTCTGAGTATAAGACCCACGCGGCCCGTAGCTGCGGTCGCCATCGCGGTCGCGGCCACGGTCTCCATCGCGATCGCGGTCGCGGTTTTGGTCTCTGTCCCGGTCGCGATTCCGGTCAGCGTCGTAATCAGGACGCCGGTCATCGCCGTCTCCACGGGAGTTCGCGCACCGGAGATGGCCGTCAATATTTTCGATCTGGCCTTCACAGCGGTAGGCGGAGTCAAGCGACGTTTCAATCCAGTCTCCGTCGCGGTTCTGGCAGCGGGCGCGCACAACATTAAAGCGGACGTTGATGTCGCGGCAGGTCTGTGTGAATGAACCTGTAGGAAGAGCGCCATACTTTGTACAGACAAGACGTCCGTTGCTGTTGGCAATATCACCCCAGCAGCGGTCAGCGCCATCAAGCAAGGAGTCATGATAGCGTCCCCGCTCGTCCCTGCACCGTGCCCGCAGGTCGTCCCCGCGCATGCTGATGTTTTTGCAGCTTTGTTGATACGTTCCTGAAGGATACTCGTCCATGGCAACAGCGCTGGATGCTGTAGGCCTGTAGAGAAGACATACTACGAAAATGCCCAGCAGCGTTAGATATCGCATTTCATCTCCTGTGCTCCGGTGCTTCCGGCAGTCTTGATAAACACAGTCTACGCCAGTGGAGTTGCTGTGCAAAACCTTACTTAAGTGCCGGACTTGTCAACCCCGGCTTCATAGTTCAGCGCTTCCAGCCCCAGAAAACGAGCGCTTTCGCCTAACTCCTCTTCAATACGCAGAAGCTGGTTGTATTTTGCAATGCGGTCTGTGCGGGAAGCCGACCCGGTTTTGATCTGTCCCACTCCGGTGGCTACGGCAAGGTCGGCGATAAAGGTATCTTCTGTCTCTCCGGACCGATGCGACATGACTGCCGTATAAGCGTTGCGCCGCGCCAGGTCAATGGCATCCAGGGTTTCACTCACGCTCCCGATCTGGTTGACTTTGATCAGAATTGAATTTGCAGCCCCATCTTGAATGCCGCGCGCCAGGCGCTCCGTGTTAGTCACAAAAAGATCGTCGCCCAC
This sequence comes from Acidobacteriaceae bacterium, assembly GCA_027307295.1. Classification (GTDB taxonomy): domain Bacteria; phylum Acidobacteriota; class Terriglobia; order Terriglobales; family Acidobacteriaceae; genus Angelobacter. The sequence continues at coordinate 1,008 of DAHUXF010000169.1, read as the reverse complement.
AAGTTGGATGCGGTCGCCGAGCTTTTCAGTAAGCAACCGCCAGCCTTCCCAGTCATCCTCTGCGAGCCCGTCTTCAATTGAAACGATAGGATACTGCTGCGCCCAGTCCGTCCAGAAGCGCACCATATCTTCCGGCGATTTCACGGACTTATCGGATTTTTTGAAGATGTATTTGCCTGTTTCCTTATCAAAGAACTCGCTGGCGGCGGGATCCAGGGCGATGGCGACGTCTTCCCCAGCGCGAAACCCAGCCACTTGGATGGCCTCAAGAATCAGCTCAATCGCTTCCACATTTGCCTTGAGGGAAGGAGCAAAACCGCCTTCATCACCCACTGCTGTGTTATAGCCGCGCTTCTTGAGCACGCCTTTCAGGGTGTGGAATACCTCGACGCCCCAGCGGAGCGCTTCGGAAAATGAAGGCGCACCGACGGGCATGACCATGAATTCCTGGAAGTCCACGCTGTTGTCCGCGTGCTTGCCGCCGTTAAGGATATTCATCATAGGCACCGGAAGGCGCGTGGCGCCTGGGCCGCCAAGATAGGCGTAAAGCGGCAGCCAAGCATCGGCGGCCGCGGCGCGGGCGCAAGCCATGGAGACGGCCAGGATTGCATTCGCTCCCAGTACTCCTTTATTCGATGTGCCATCCAGTTCAATCATAATGTCGTCAATCCGGCGTTGATTGGTGGCATCGGCGCCCTGCAGAGCATCGGCGATTGTGGTATTCACATTTCCCACCGCGTTGGCCACGCCTTTGCCCAGGTAGCGATGTTGATCGCCGTCGCGCAGTTCTACCGCTTCATGCTCACCGGTGGAAGCTCCGCTGGGAACGGCAGCGCGGCCACGTGCGCCGCTCTCGAGAATGACGTCGGCTTCAACTGTTGGGTTTCCACGGGAATCCAGAATTTCGCGGGCAAGTATTAGTTCGATCTGAGTCATGGGTATGAGTCCTCGTCTCGCACCGTTGGATTTGCTTCCCAGTGTCGGATTACGGGGTTGCATAAGCGGTAA
>DAHUXF010000168.1 GCA_027307295.1 Acidobacteriaceae bacterium | reverse complement strand
TGCTCACCGTGACAACATTGAATTCGCGGCCAATATTGAAGCGCACAATACCGTTCATGGCGCCGGTAAAACCGTTCAACACCTGGGTACAAAGCATGGGGCACTGGTAATACACCAGCATCATCAGCACCGGCTTGGCTCCAAAATACTGCTTCAATTGCACGGCCTGGCCGTTTTCATCATTGAACGTAAGGTCCAGGGGGACTTGCTGATTCAACCGCTGATCAATGCCTACCTGATCAAGAATGGAAGGCCTCTGATTGGAAAGCGTATCGCCCGGCTGCAATTTGGGCGCGGCCTGAGACCACCCTGCAACTGACGCGCCCGCGGCCACTAAAGCCAACATCAGCGCGCTCCGAATTTTGTTGCTGTACTTCACTTCTTGGCGCCTCCTGTGGCATTGCGGACGGCCTGGCCGGTATCTGCAGAGCCCATTGGATAGGCCGCGCTGGGCGCGCCTACATTAGGCGGTTGAAACGTACCCGTCACCGGCGGCAGCCCACGCTGCGCCAGTATTTCCATGGCGCGGCTGATGGGGATGTGAATATTGCCGGCATTATCTTTTCCCGTGCTGTTGAGCCAACGGTCTTCTGAAGAATTAAAGGTCTGCATATCGTGCTCATCGTCATATTGCAGACGCGGCGTGTAATCGGTCTTGATGGTGCGGCTCAAATGTTCTTCCATCTTGCCCCGGCCATACCAATCCGGCGCCGGCTTAAGCTCGCCTTCCTGCCTGGGAATTTCTTTCCCCAGGCCTTCTGCCGGCGCTTCCCGTTCCTTTTGCAGCTGCTGCTGCATGGGTGTGAGCTTGGCTTCTCTTGCCTTCTCAGCATTTTCAAGCACATGAATCATGCCGAGCACAAGCACAAAGGAAAGCACGCCGCCCACGGCAAGAAAGATGCCAAAGAGCGTAATGCCGCGAATACTGATATCGCTGTCTTCATGCCCGCCTTGCTGGTGTTGACCGCCGGATTGAGGTTCAAATTTATCCATGTTTCGCTTCCACCATCTCCGCAAAGCCGGGATCGTTCACCGGCATAAGAGACCGTTGACTCAGCCGTTGATAAAAGAAGAACAGCCAGATGCCGCCCATGGCAATCGGACACACGATGTAGATGGCTGCGTCCGTCAGGTGAAAATTGTGCAACCCGGCATCTGTTCCGGAATAGAAGTTGGGCGCCGTCAGCCAGAACAGGTCCACCATGCGCATAAAGATGAGCAACAGGGCAATGCTTACGATGCGCCGCGTACTGCGCTTGGTGTTGCGCGAGAGCAGCAACGCAAAAGGAAAAATAAAATGGACACAGATGAGAGCCACGCCAAAATACTGCCAGCCGTTCTGCAGCCGCATGATGTACCAGCGTATCTCTGAGAGCATGTTGCCGGACCAGATAATGAGCCACTGGGAAAACGAGAGATAGGCCCACAGGACAACAAAGGTAAACATCAGCTTGCCGAAGTCATGCAGGTAATCGACTTTAAAAATGCGCGAGACCGGCTCCACCGATGACAGACGCGCCAGCAGCCAGATGGTAAAGCAGAACGCGGTAAGCACCTGCCCCACCATGAACAGCATGCCCCACACTGTGGACCACCATTGCGGATAGAGTGACATGGTCCAGTCAATGGACGCAAACGTAATGCTGGCCGCGTAAAAGACAATGCCAAATCCGCTCAGGTTTTGAATACGGACGAACTGCGCAGGCGTTGTCTGGCCGGCTTCTTCTTTTTCTGACCACTTATAAAGGAGCGTGGTAAGCGCTCCCCAACCCGCAAAGTAAATCAGCCCGCGAACGATGAAGAGCGTTGGGTTCAGATAGAGCCGGGCCTTATCTCCTCCCAGGGCCTTTGCGTCGATGTGGGTCCATGGGAAGAGCATGTCCTGCTTCATCCCAATCACAATGGGGATCCAGAACAGAAACATCAGCCACCAATTGCCGGCTGCTGCCTCCCATATGCGACGCCCCAGACGGCCCCAGTTACCGCCGCTGGTGTATTGCAGCATCAGCAGCACCAGAGGGCCGAGCGTCAGCCCCAGCCAGAACATGAAAGAGAACAGCCACGCGCGCAGAAAGATGTTCCAGTGCAACACAGCGGCGGCAATCGCCAATACACTGAAGACCAGGCCTATGGTAAGACAGCGGCTGCGCATGCGGGCGATCATGGCTGGAGGCGCAAAATCTTTGGGAGCGAGACGGACAGTAACTTCGCTCATGGCTTTATCCCTCCCTCGGGTTTCGCGGGGGCCGGGGGCTTAAGCGAAGTATCGGGAATGCTGATTCCATTTTCCTCAGAGCTGCTCAATTTGTCGCGATCGGTCGCCGGCACGTCAGACTCTGCTGCGCTCTGGCTTAATTGCAGGGCCCGTATGTAGGCTGCAATGGCCCAGCGGTCTGCGGGCTTTACCTGTGCGGCATAGTCCGGCATGCCGCCAAAGCCGTTGCTGATGACATCGTAAAAATGGCCCAGTGGCGCATCTTTAAGCCTCGCCACATGGAAAGACGGCGGACGCTTGAAGCCACGCTGCACGATCATGCCATTGCCATCGCCCAGCCGGGAATGGCAGGGAGTGCAATAGATGTTGTAGCGCTGCTGCCCTCGCGCCAACACATTGGCCAGATCACCCATTCCAGAAGGCAGTTCGTTGCCATAGGCATTGCCGTGCTTCCCGGTCAGGTAATAGCTGTTGGGATCAAGCTGCTCACGGTCAACCTGCTGGTCAGCGAGTTGCGGAATTGTGCCAGGGACAGGATAACGGGCCGATCTCCGGTCAGAGTAAAACTCACTGGAGCGGAGCGGAACAAATTTCGGCTGGTTATGCATGTCCTGGCGGCAACCGCCGAGAACACTGATTCCTGCTGCCGCAAACAACAGCCAGGCTACGCGGATTTGTGCCGGACGATTAATACGGCACCTCCGTGATCTCTTCCGGCTGAAAGCTCTCCAGCAGCTTCCGCGTGTCGGACAAGCTGAACCTCGGGTCCTGCGATTCAATGCACAGATAAAAACGGTCACGGCTGGCGCGGTCAAAATTGGGCGAATTGAACACCGGATGATAAGGCTGCGGCAGGCCGTTCAACGCCAGCATGCCAAACACTGCGGCCAATCCTGCGCCCAGCACCGCGCACTCAAAAGTCACCGGAATAAACGCCGGCCAGGAATGAAAGGGCTTGCCGCCCACGTTGACCGGATAGCTCACCGCAGACACCCAGTATTCCAGAGAGTATCCCCCGATCATGCCCAGCATCGCGCCCACCAGCACAATCAGCGATACGCGATTGTGGTGCGCACCAATGGCTTCCGCCGCTTCTTCCAGTGGATAGGGCGTGTATGTGTCCATCTTGCGATAGCCCGCGCTATAGGCGCCCTTGGCCGCATGGACCAACTCTGTTGGCGTTTCAAATTCAGCCATCAGGCCGTAAATAGGTTGAGACGTCATTATTCTTTCACCTTCGCCTGCGGAATTAACGTCCGCATCTCAAAGATGGAAATGGCCGGCATGAGCCGGATAAAGATAAAGAAGAGCAAGGTAAAGAAGCCCATGGTGCCGACAAAAATCATCATGTCCCACTTGGTAAACCAGTACATGCCCCACGAACTGGGGATGTAGTCGCGCTGCAGGCTCATCACGACAATCACAAAACGTTCCAGCCACATGCCGGTGTTCACCACCACAGAAACCAGGAAAAGCTTCCATGGTGATGAGCGCACGCTGTTGAACCACAGAGATTGCGGTATCAGAATGTTGCACAGGATCAGCATGTAGTAATAAAAAGAGTAAGGACCGTGCAGCCGGTTGTTCACCATGGCCAACTCGTACTTGTCCTGGCTGTACCAACCCATGAACATCTCCAGCCCGTAGGCATACGCCACAATCATTCCGGTGGCCAGCATGACCTTGGCGGCGTTTTGCAGGTGCCGCAAAGTAATGAAGTCCTGCATGCCGTACAGATAACGGAATGGAATTGCCAGCATCAGCACCATGGCAAAGCCGGAGTAAATAGCGCCAGCCACAAAGTAAGGCGGAAAGAAGGTGGTATGCCAGCCCGGCACCACGGAAACAGCAAAGTCCAGAGAGACCACGCTATGCACAGAGAGCACCAGCGGCGTCGCCAAGCCGGCCAGCAGCATGTAAGCCGTCTCATAGCGGTTCCAGTGCTTCGCCGAGCCGCGCCATCCCATGGCAAGCATTCCGTAGATGCGGCGGACGACCAGCGTCTTGGCTGAGTCGCGCATGGTAGCGAAATCGGGGATGAGTCCGATGCCCCAGAACAGAAATGAAATCGTGAAATACGTGGATACGGCAAACACGTCCCAGATCAGCGGACTGCGGAACTGCGGCCACACGCCCATGGTGTTGGGAATCGGAAACAGCCAGTAAGCCGCAAGCCAGGGACGTCCGGTATGGATAAGAGGAAACAACCCTGCCTGCATGACGGCGAAAATTGTCATAGCCTCAGCAAAGCGGTTGATCGAGGTGCGCCAGCTCTGCTTAAAGAGCAGGAGAATGGCTGAGATCAGCGTACCGGCGTGGCCAATGCCAATCCACCACACAAAGTTGACAATCGCAAAGCCCCATCCCACCGGGATGTTGATGCCCCAAATGCCGGTGCCTTTGGCCAGCAGGTAACCGACCGCAGTCTGCAACATGCCAAACAGCGCTGCAGCAACAGCAACAATCAGCACCCAGAAAGCCGGCGTGTGTTTGGTGAGAATAATTCCGGCAATCCGGTCTGTAATGGTGCCAAAGGTCTGGCCGGGGCCGATAATCGGCGGCCTTACGCCTTTGGGAGGCCGTACATCTATTTGCTCAATCGGAGCCATCTCTTATGCCTTCTCCGTGGGAGGCGCAAGTTTGGGGTTAGGGTTCCGCACTGCCGCTACGTATGTAGTGCGCGGACGCGTGTTGAGTTCCGCAAGTAACTGATATTTGCGCGGACTGTCCTTGCTCTTATAAACCTTGCTGTTCTTGTCATTGATGTCGCCGAACACAATCGCCTGCGTCGGGCAAACCTGCTGGCAGGCGGTAAGGATTTCGCCGTCGCGAATCGAACGCTCTTCTTTTTCTGATGCAATGCGCGCTGCCGTGATGCGCTGGATGCAGTATGTGCATTTTTCCATCACACCGCGGCTGCGCACCGTGACATCCGGATTGCGGCCCAGCTTGAGGCTGGGCGTATCGTAGTCTGCAAAGAGAAAGAAATTGAATCGGCGGACCTTGTAAGGACAGTTGTTGGAGCAGTACCGGGTGCCCACGCAGCGGTTATAGACCATATCATTCAGGCCTTCAGTGGAATGCACCGTTGCGCCAACCGGACAGACCGGCTCACAAGGTGCGTTCTCACACTGCATGCAGGGAACCGGCTGAAAATAAGCGCTGGGGCTGGCCGGATCGCCTTCATAATATGCGTCAATGCGGATCCACTGCATTTCACGGCCACGCTGCACCTGTTCTTTGCCGACAACTGAGATATTGTTTTCCGCCTGGCAAGCCACCGCACAGGCCTGGCAGCCGATGCAGGAATTCAGATCAATCGACATGCCCCACGCATACTGCTTGTACCAATTCTGGTCGCGATAATCCGGATATAAAGATTCCGGATTCCCAGGCTTGTCCTTCGGCTCTTCTTCAAGATGCTCGTGAGCGAAATTTTTGTTCTTGATGAACTCTTCCAGAGTCGCCACTCTCACCGGCTCACGTTCGTCCATGCTGAAGTGGCCCTGGGTTACGGCAAGGTCCCAGTAACGATCAGTGACATCAACCTTGGCTGCGCTGCCAAAATATTGTGCTCCACTCGGACGGACCTTGTAAGCGTTGTAGCCAGCGCCAGTCCCGACTCTGCCGGTCTTCTGCTTGCCGTACCCCAGAAAAAGCGTAATGGAGTTGTCCGGATGTCCTGGCTGCGGCCAATACGGCACCTCAACCTTCCGCCCCTGGAACTCCACTTCTAGAATTCTTTGTGCGTCTGACTGATGGTCGTTCTGGTCCTCCAACTGGCCCAGCTTCCACGCCTTGGCCATGGCCGGGCTGATCATGGCCACGTTGTCCCACGTGGTGCGGCTCAACGGCTTGGGCGTCTCCTGTAACCAAGCGTTATTGATGAACGTACCATCAAAGATTGTGGGGTCAGGACGGAAAGAAATCTCTATGCCGCCTGCATTGGAAGCAACAGGCGCAGGAACAGATGTGAGCTTGGGAGAGATAGCGCGCGCCGGAGACTGCGTACCTGCCACCAGGCCATCATGCACAGCTTTGCGCCACCAGGCTTCAAAATCCGGAGTGGGATGCTGCGACTTCCAGTAGGTCTGCACCAGATCGTAAGAAGACGTACCCTGCTGATCGGTAAAGATGGCCAGCAACTCATGCGCGCTGCGCCCTTCATAAAGGGGCAGAATCATGGGCTGAATAATGGTTGCTGTGCCGTCATAGGCGCGCGCGTCGCTCCAGGCCTCAAGATAATGCGCCTGCGGCACATGCCAATGCATGTGGTCCGTGGTCTCATTCTTGTAAACCGAAGACTGCATAC
>DAHUXF010000167.1 GCA_027307295.1 Acidobacteriaceae bacterium | reverse complement strand
CTTGCCGGCCCAGCGGCCCTGGAAAATATCTTTGGCGTTCTGCAGAGCGGCAAACATTCCCACCGGCTGGCCCTTGGGTGCGCCCTGCGGCTGGAAGTGCGATGGTGAGGCATCTTCGAAATCCGGCATGTTCATGGGCGCGGGACTATTCAGCGCATTAAACGCCATATCCAGCGGATGCCAGGGTCCGGTCAACTCCAGCCCTGGATTCTTCAGCGGATGAGCGTCTTTGGGGACCGCGACTTCGTCGTTAAGCCGCCAGCGCCACTGACTCTCACGTCCCAGAAAATTATCAATTAGCCCTTGCACGATCTGGCGATAGGTCCAGGGCTTGCCGCTCAACGGATCCTGAAACTTATCCTCCCAGTTTGGCCAGTCATACTTCTGCTGCACCGGGGCCGGCGACTCAAGCAACTCGCGGCGCGCGCTCAGGGCCGCTGCAATGGCCGGACGCAGCTCCCGGGAGAGAGCAACAATGGCCTCTTCCACGTTCACGTCACGACCGTTGGCCTTCTTGCTACCGAAAAGGGAGGGGAATTTCTGGAGGATCTCGTTTTGCACCATGTAGCAGAAGCTCCTAAGCTGGCTTTATCAAAAAACTCAAACCATTGATTCTACGCCTTGCCTCATTCGGGCGTCCCGGAAAGCTGCGGAATCCTTTTCCCCTGCCGATTCATCGAACACAGGCAGCCTTGACTAGCCAAAACGAGCTAATTTGAGCTAAAATAAGGCTTTACTGCGAAAGGTTCAGAGGCAAATGAAGGCAGCGATCCATCCCGCTTACAATGAAGTGCGCGTGCACTGTGCATGCGGAAACGCGTTTACCACCCGGTCCACTCATAAGGGCAACATTAACCTGGAAATCTGCTCCAACTGCCATCCGTTCTTTACGGGCAAGCAGAAGCTGGTGGACACCGCCGGACGCGTTGAGCGCTTCCGCCGGAAGTACGAAAAGGCCGTCAAGAAATAAGGCCGCAAGTTTAGTTGAGGCCTCCGCTGCGGCGGAGGCTTTTTAATGCATGAAAATGGAAAATCACAATCCATTACTTACGGCTCATTATGTAGAAAGGGCGGACCAGTTCCTGCAAGGAATGCGCCTGTTGGCTGACGATCTCAACTCTTATGGAAGCGGCGTCGGTTTGCTTGCCGTTCACAGCGCTATCTCTCTAAACGACGCAATTCTTGTGGCGGTTACCGGAAAGCACAGTAAGGGTGATAATCACCAGACTGCGGTTCATGGCCTGGAAACCGCCTGTCATGAAGGAAGGGTTCGGGATAAAAACGGCATCAATCACTTTAAATGGTTGATCAGCAAGAAGAGCAACATCGCGTATGGCGGAGACAGAGTGGGCGACAAAGAGCTAAAGCAATCCATCACCGCTGCACAGCGTTTTGCTGCCTGGGCTTACACTCATTTCAAAGAGGTGCTTCGTGTTGAAGAAGCTTAACCAACGCCAACTTGAAGGACGCTTGAAGAATGCTGTGGTTGAACTGCTTGAGAGAAGGCTGGTGGTTCCAAAAATATTTATTGAGCCAAAGTGGCCGACTCAACATCGGAGAGCGGATATTCTGGCAATTGACCGTGCAGGCGCAGGCGATATCCACTGCGTGGAAATCAAAGCCACTCTGGCAAGCGCCTATTCAATACTCCCGATGTTCATGACCATGCCAGCGCACTTTAAATATGTTGCAGTGTGGGAAGAACCCGGAATTCTTCCGGTAAGCCAAAGAATTGATGAAGTTCGACTCTACGCGACGGATGGCCTGGGGCGGGTTGGCGTGATTGCGGCATCGGAAGCGCCGGACAAGAGCTTACACCTCAAGCTCGTCGTCGCCCCAGAGCGATTTCGCATAGGTCCCAAGTATTATCAAGCGATCGATCGCTTCATGAAATCCAACACGCCCGATGTGGAAGTCCGCGGCTAATGAAGAAGTTCTGGGAAAATCCGGCCAACGCCACCGTGGTACCGCAAGGTGCGCGCGTGCCGGACTCTCTCCAGATCGGCAACGTGCGGATTGCTCCGGCTACCATTCTTGCTCCCATGGCCGGCGTGACGGATACGGTCTTCCGGCGTTTTATTCGTAATGCCAGCTTTGTGCGTCCGCCGGGCGAAATCATGTCAGCGCCGGACGAGCAGAGCGCAATGGCGGCGCAGGAAATTTCAGGCTGCGGCTTGCTGATGACGGAGTTCACCTCCGCCGATGGGCTCTTCCGTACGCGTGAATCCAAGCGCAAACGCTATCTCACTTTTTATGAGGACGAGCACCCGATTTCAGCGCAGCTTTTCGGCAGCGATCCTTATACGCTGGCCGAATCGGCCAAGATTGTGGAAGATGCCGGGTTTGATCTGGTGGATTTGAACCTGGGGTGCCCGGCCAAGCGCGTAGTGAAGTGCAATGGCGGATCAGGCTTGCTGAAAGACCTGCCGGTGATCGGCACTATTTTTGAAGCGGTGCGCTCCGCCGTGAAAATTCCTTTCACCGTAAAGTTCCGCCTGGGCTGGGATGATGACAATATTGTCTTCGTGCCGCTGGCCAGGATGGCGGAAGATTGCGGCCTGAATGCTGTGGCGCTGCATGCGCGGACGCGCGAGCAGGGCTATAGCGGCAATGCGCGCTGGGAGTGGATCGCCGCTGTCAAAGATGCAATCAGGATTCCAGTGATTGGCAACGGCGACATTCGCACGCCGGAGGACGCGGTGGCCATGGTGGCGCAGACGCGCTGTGACGGCGTAATGATCGGACGCATGGCGGCGTCCAATCCGTGGATTTTCCGCCAGATCCGCCAGCATGCTGAAACCGGCATCTACGCCCAGCCTACGGAAGCGGACCGCTATGAGATGATCCGCACCTATTTCAAAATGCTGGTGGATGAAAGCATGCATGGCTCACCGGGGAAAATGAAGCAGTTTGTCGCCTGGTTCACGCACGGCATTCCCAACGGCGGCGCGCTCCGCCGTGCCTGCTATGACGCGCATACCGGACCGGCCATCCTGGCCAGCGTGGAAAAATTCTTTGAAGAGCTTCTGAGCGGCAATCATGTCAGTGCACCTGATGTATCTGGTCAGCCTGAGATGGAACTTCTGCCTGCATGCGATTAAGGGCATATCTAATGTTGCTGAAGAAGGCTCAGGCTTCAGGCCAGATTATGTAAATGCTTTAATCTTGTCTAAATAGATGATTTAAAATGCTTTAGATAAAATGTAAGAATGGCGGCAATAGTATTCGGGCAATCCTGGTTTCCGGAAGAAATTCGCGCTCTGTGTTTTTACCGCAGAAAAAGTGGGACAATAGTCAGACGGTCTGTAGTGCTCCGTTTCAGGTACGCGCATCATCTAACAGGTGAACATGACGCAAAATCAAAGTCTTTTTTTTCATAAATTTGGCATTACTCCCACCGATCTTCAACGCTATCTCGGGGAAGCGCTTTCAGCGGGCGGCGATTATGCTGATCTTTACTTTGAATATCTGACTTCCACCTCCATCAGCGTGGATGAGTCGATTGTAAAGTCGGCTTCGCAGGGCATTTCCGCGGGATGCGGCATTCGCGTCCTGGCGGGTGAGCGCACCGGATACGCCTACACAGACGATCTGGCCCCGGAAAAAATCCTGCGCGCAGCGCGTACGGCGGCCCTTATTGCGCGCGGGCCGGCCAAGGTGCCGATTGAAGGCTTTAAAGAACATGCCGGGCATCATCTTTACCCGGTGGCCTCGCCTTCGGCGGATGCCGATATCGCCGCGAAGCTTGCACTGGTAATGCGGGCTGACCGTGCTGCACGTGCTTATGATCCGCGCATTGTGCAGGTGCGCAGCGGCTACTTTGACGAACTGCGCCAGATTCTGGTGGTGGGCTCCGATGGAACGTTTGCCAGTGATGTCCAGCCACTGGCGCGATTCACCCTGCATTGTGTCGCCAAGTCACCGGAAAGCTCTGCCAAGGGTTCAGCAGGCGGAGGCGGACGCGTGGGCATTGACTATTTCCAAACCGAAAAAACGCCGGAGCACTTTGCCCATGAGGCCGCACGGCAGGCCATTATTCAGCTGGATGCGCGTGAAGCGCCGGCGGGTGAGATGGAAGTTGTGCTGGGGCCGGGCTGGCCGGGCATCCTGCTGCATGAAGCTATTGGGCATGGTCTGGAAGCCGATTTCAACCGCAAAGGCACCTCCGCATTCAGCGGCATGCTGGGCAAGCGCGTGGCTTCCGATAAATGTACCGTAGTGGACAATGGCACCCTGCCTTCACGGCGCGGTTCCATCAATGTGGATGATGAAGGCTCGCCCACACAAAATACCGTTCTGATTGAAAAAGGAATTCTGAAGGGTTTCCTGAGTGACAAGTTGTCTTCCCGGCTGATGGGTATGCCGGACACCGGGAATGGCCGGCGTGAAAGCTATGAGCACATTCCCATGCCGCGCATGACCAACACCTATATGCTGCCGGGCCCGCATGATCCCGAGGAGATCATCCGCTCCGTGAAGAAGGGTCTCTATGCCGTGAACTTCGGCGGCGGCCAGGTGGATATCACCAACGGCAAGTTTGTGTTTTCCGCCTCTGAGGCATACATGATTGAAAACGGCGTAATTACCGCGCCGCTGAAGAACTGCACCCTGATTGGCAATGGGCCGGACGCGCTTACCAAGGTCTCCATGGTAGGCAGTGACCTGCAACTGGATGAGGGCGTTGGCACCTGCGGTAAGGATGGACAGTCTGTGCCGGTGGGCGTAGGCATTCCCACGCTGAAGCTTGACAGCATGACTGTAGGCGGCACGGCCCGATGATCAAACGGAACACGATTAAATCCTGATGGCAACTCATACCGAACCAGTTACCAGCGCCGAAGCCGGTTTAAGCGACCTTGCTGTGAGCGTGGTTGAGCGTGCCCGGCAGGCCGGAGCAACCGCCGCTGAAGCTGTTGTCCGTGAAGGCTCTGAATTCTCCACTACTGTACGCATGGGCGAAGTGGAGACTCTCAAAGAGTCAGGCGCGCGGGCCATTGGCCTGCGTGTCTTTGTTGGCCAGCGTACGGCCAGCACCTATTCCAGTGATTTTTCTGATGATGGCATTCAGCGTCTTGTCGATGGCGCGCTGGAACTCGCACATGTAACGTCAGAAGACCCTTATGCCGGCATTCCAGAGCCGTCGCAACTCGGCTTGCTGCCGGGCGATCTCAAGCTTTATTACGATGACGTTTATTCGCTGCCGCCAGAAGAGCGAATTGATTACGCGCGCCGCGCGGAGCGCGCCGCGCTCCAGGCAGATCCGCGCATGAAGAACTCCGACGGCGGGTCTTTTGATGCTGCCATAGGCCATAAAGTCCTGGCCAATTCCCATGGATTTGTAGGCTCATACCGGCGCTCGTACTGCTCCGTTTCTGCTGCGCCCATCGCCCAGGATGACAACGGCAACATGCAGCGCGATTACTGGTTCTCGCTTTCAAGGACGCTGTCGCAGCTGGAATCACCTGAATCCGTGGGCCGTGAGGCAGCGCGCCGCACGTTGCGCCGCCTGGGCGCGCGCAAGATTGCTTCCACGCAGGTGCCCATCGTTCTTGATCCGCTGGTTGCCGGTTCCATTCTGGACAACATCTTTGATGCGGTCAACGGCGATGCCATCTACCGCCAGTCGTCTTTTTTGGCGGGCAAGCTGGGCGAGAAAATTGCCGCCGGGAACATAACAGTAGTCGATGACGGCACCATTCCCGGAGGGTTCGGCACGGAGCCCTTTGATGGCGAGGGCGTCCCCACCCGCCGCACCGTGGTCATTGAAAACGGCGTGCTCAAGTCTTATCTGCTCAACACCTACACCGCAAAAAAGCTGGGGATGCAGACCACCGGCAACGCATCGCGCGGGCTGGCTGGGACTCCCGGTATTGGCGCAGGCAATTTCTTTCTGCAAAAAGGCGAGCGCACGCCGCAGCAGATCATTGGCGACGTGAAGCGCGGACTTTATGTGATCCAGTTCCTGGGCTTCGGCGTGAACATGGTTACCGGAGATTTCTCCCGTGGCGTCAGTGGCCTGTGGATTGAAAATGGCGAGCTCACCTATCCCGTGGAAGAGATCACTGTGGCGGGCAATCTGAAGGACATGCTGAACAACATCTCAGAGATTGGCAACGATCTCAAATTCCGCGGCTCGCTGGCGGCGCCCACTCTCCGCATTGATGGCATGATGATCGCCGGGGAGTAGGAGTACGCCCCACGGTCCGCATTATGCCCCAAAGCTTCCCGGCGGGCGTGGACTTCGGTATTTCTCATCCATGGTAGTAGAATCGGCGCATGAGCGATTCTGAGAAAGAGCCGTTCTCCTCTGCCGCAGCCCCGAACGAGGGCAAAAACTGGGTCCCGATGGTGATCGGCGGCCTGCTGGTGGTTGTGCTCATTGGCTTTGTGGTGCTGCTTACGCGCGCCGGAAAATCAGTGGCCAATCCGGCGGACCCTAACCTGGCCAAGGTCCAGCTTTCCAATCTGCATATGGCAACGGCGCAGAATTTTGCCGGCGGCTCCGTTACCTATATCGAAGGCAAAATCACCAATGGCACGGACCGCAAATTAAATG
>DAHUXF010000166.1 GCA_027307295.1 Acidobacteriaceae bacterium | reverse complement strand
CTGAACTTCCAGACAGTCTCAGAACAGCCATTGCCGCCAGCACTGAAAGATCAAGTGAAGCCGCAGTCCACCGCAACGGATTCTTTGCATGATCTTCTCAGTGCCGCAGGGAGCGCCAATTTCGCTGTGTATGTGGTTCTGGCGCAAAACCGGAACGGAAAATCATTCGGCTTGCCGAACCGCGCTTCTGTGCCCCTGGTTCCAACTTTGCCTGCGCCCGCAAAAGTCCAGGCAGAACCTGTGCCGGACGGAGTGAGGATTTCCTGGGCCGAGGCATGGCCTCCGCAGACGGGAATGCCTTTGAATCCCCAATATGCTTACCGTATCCTGCGCCGCCTGGAAGGATCGAACGACTACGTGATGGTGGCGCAGATCAGTGCAGGCAATGAGGCGAAGGTTGTTATCGATAACGGCATGGAGTGGGAGAAAAATTACCAGTACTGGATAAGGCCGGTAACGCTCTGGCATGAAAACGACTCGCATAAAGGCGAGGTGGAAGGCGACGATTCGCCCATAGTCACCGTGTTTGCCCATGACTCATTCCCGCCCGCCGTGCCTTCAGCAGTGCAGGCTGTGTATTCAGCCATGCCGCAGCACTCATTTATTGATATCACCTGGAGTCCCAACACCGAACCGGACCTCGCCGGATACAACGTGTATCGACGCGTGGAGAACCAGCCCGCAGTGAAGATCAATTCTGAACTGGTGAAGACGCCCCGGTTTGCAGATTCTGCTATACAGCCCGGTGCGCGGTACATCTACTCCGTTTCGGCGGTTGATCTGCGCGGCAATGAAAGCGGCAAGTCGCCGGAAACTTCAGAGCTCGTACCGAAAGAGTAAAGCAGCGGGAACTTTCCCGCTCCGCGATTCCACATTTGTTCCATAGCAGATTTGACGGGTCTGTGATGGGTAAGCTAGCCTCATTAGCTGGCCTGTCAAACGCTCTTTAAATCCTGGACAAGACTGCATTCGCCCCAAAAATGGGTGTCCACTAGACAGGGGCGCGTCTGTATGATCTCCATGGGGGCCGCAAATCACATGAAAGCTCCACGCAAATTACTGATAATACGGCTAGTTGCCTTCTGCTTAGCAAGTGTCTTGTGCAGCCATGCTCAGGGGCTTAAACCGGTCCACGCCCAAAAGGCGATGGTGGTCAGCGTCCACCAGGAGGCTTCCCAGGCCGGCGCTGCAATCATGCGCCAGGGCGGCAATGCCGTGGACGCAGCCGTGGCTACCGGCTTTGCACTGGCAGTAGTGCATCCTGCTGCCGGGAATATTGGCGGTGGCGGTTTCATGCTTCTGCGTAAAGCCAACGGTGAAGTACATTTTCTGGATTACCGTGAAAAAGCTCCCAAGGCCGCTACGCGGGATATGTATCTGGACGCGCAGGGAAACGTCATCCCCAAGGCAAGCCTGGTTGGTTATAAGGCGATTGGCGTTCCCGGATCAGTGGCCGGACTGGTGTATGCGCAGCAGCATTGGGGCAAGCTTGCGCTGAAGGCGGTCATGCAGCCGGCAATCGTGCTGGCGCGCGACGGCGTCCGGCTGACCTATGAAGAAGCGCAGTTCATGCATGATGGAGAGCTGGCGAATTTTCCTGATTCCAAGCGCATCTTCCAGCGCAACGGAAAATTTTACGAGCCGGGAGAAATCTTTCGCCAACCTGAACTGGCAGGCACGCTGGAGCGGATCGCCGCGAATCCCAATGAGTTTTACAAAGGCGCCATGGCCCATGAACTGGCGGCGGAGATCCAGCGCGGCGGCGGGTTGATTACAGAGGAAGACCTTGCCGCCTATGAAGTCAAAGAGCGTCAGGTGGTCCGCGGCACTTATCGGGGATACGAGATCATCAGCGCGCCCCCGCCCAGCTCTGGCGGCGTGACCATGCTGGAGACGCTGAATATCCTTGAGAAATACGATCTGGGCAAGATGGGCAATCGTTCTGCTGATTCCATCCACTTGACGGTGGAGGCCTATCGCCGCGCATTTTTTGACCGCGCTGAGTTGCTGGGCGATCCTGACTTTGCGCAGGTCCCGGTAGCGCAGCTCATCGACAAAAAATATGCGGAGGGCTGGCGGCAGTCTATTGACACGGCGCACGCCAGTGACAGCAAAGAGATTCGCAGGCCCTCCGGATTTGGGGAACTCGACCGTTCCGCCGCGCTGCATGCGCCTTATACCGGACACGAATCGAACAATACAACGCACTATTCCGTGGTGGATCCGGAAGGCAATGCGGTCGCGGTCACGACCACGCTGAACGATACGCTGGGGTCGCGCGTGACCGCCGAGGGACTGGGTTTTCTGCTGAATGATGAGATGGATGACTTTGCCTCGAAGCAGGGCGTGCCGAATGCGTATGGGTTGATCCAGGGGCCGGCGAATGCGATTGGGCCGGGGAAGCGTCCGCTGTCGGCGATGACGCCCACGATCGTATTGAAAGACGGGAAGCTCTTCCTGGTACTGGGTTCGCCGGGCGGGCCGACGATCATCAGCACCGTGGCCAACATTCTGATGGGAGTAATTGATTACGGTCTGGACATCCAGCAGGCAGAGAATGCGCCGCGATTCCATCACCAATGGCAGCCGGACGAAATTGATATTGAAAAAAACGGAATCTCGCCGGACACCATTAAGCTGTTGCAGGACCGTGGCCACAAGATCAAGCAGCAGGGCTACTGGAGTGATGGCGAATGCATCGCCGTGGACGCGAAGACGGGCGAGCTGCTGGGCGCTCCGGACGGACGCAATGGCGGAAAGGCGGTTGGCTTCTGATGTTGCGCGCGATGTCGAGCTACGTTTACATCAAGAAGCGGCTGCATCCCGGCCTGCTGGACAATCTGGCGCGCGGCGGGGCGCAGGCGGTGGAGCTGTTTGCCGCGCGCGGACATTTTAACTACCACGACCGTGAGCACATCAGGGAGCTGGCCGCCTGGTTTAAGTCAGAAAAGGTGGAATTCCACTCCATGCATGCTCCCATCTACATGAGCAATGATTTCCGCTCCGGCGGGCAGCCGCTGAACATTGTGGACGCGGACAAGCGCCAGCGTATTGAAGCCATGGATGAAATCAAGCGCGCGATTGAGGTGGCTGAGCATGCTCCGTTCCGCTTTCTCATTCAGCATATCGGCAAGAGCGATGAATATGATGATCCGCGCAAGTTTGATAATGCCCTCAGCGGCATTGAACACCTGCGCGCTTTCGCCCGCCCGCTGGGCGTAAGCCTGCTGCTGGAAAATACTCCCAATGATCTGGCTACGCCGGAGAAGTTACAGGAGATGATCAAGCTGCTGCGTTATGAAGACCTGGGGGTCTGCTTTGACGTGGGACATGCTCACATGACCAGCTCCGTGCATCAGGCATTTGGAGCGTTGGAGCAGCGTGTGCGCTCCACCCACATTCATGACAACCGCGGCGACAAGGACACACATCTGTGGCCGGGGGAAGGGACCATTGACTGGGAGCAGACCATGCAGTCATTGCGTGGAGCGCCCCAGGCTCCGGCGCTGATGCTGGAGATTGAAGGCGAAGAAGGAATGGACGTTCCGCGAAAAATGGCGGAGGTATTCGGCAAGCTGGAAAACGCGGGAGTAGCCGCGGAGTGAACCGGCGCAAGACGGCATAGATCAGGCATAACAAAATGGAAACCACGACTCAGGCACCTATTACCACCATTGCAGAGGTGGGCCGGCATGACGGCGAGGCAGTAACGATTCGCGGCTGGCTCTATAACAAACGTGAAAGCGGAAAGCTTATCTTTCCGATTTTTCGCGACGGCACAGGAGTAATCCAGGGTGTAGTGCCCAAGAACCAGGTAACACCCGAGGTCTTTGACGCGTTGAAGAACCTGACCGATGAATCCAGCGTGATTGTTACCGGCAAGGTGCGCGCGGACAAGCGTGCGCCCGGCGGCTATGAACTTGACGTAAATGACGTGAAGGTCATTCAGCGCGTCCCGGATGACGATCCTTTCCCCATCGCGCACAAAGAACACGGCGTGGACTTTCTGATGGAGCACCGCCACCTTTGGGTGCGCACGCCACGGCAGGCAGCCATTCTGCGCATTCGGGCAGAGATCATTCGCGCAGCCCGCAACTTCTTTGACGAACGCGGCTTCACGCTGACTGATTCGCCGATACTCACGCCCGCCGCGTGTGAAGGCACTTCTACGCTGTTTGAAGTGGATTACTTTGATGAACAGGCATTCCTTACGCAGAGCGGCCAGCTTTACATTGAAGCCATGGCCATGGCGCTGGGGAAGGTCTATTCCTTCGGCCCCACGTTCCGCGCGGAAAAATCCAAGACTCGCCGCCACCTGACAGAGTTCTGGATGGTGGAACCCGAAATTGCCTATGCGGAGCTGGACGACATCATGCAGTTGGCGGAAGAGTTCACCAGCCACCTGGTGCAGAGCACTCTGGCGAACCGCCGGGCCGATCTGGAAACCATTGGGCGCGATGTAACCAAACTGACTAACATCAAGCCGCCCTTTCCCCGCATTACCTATGACGAAGCTGTCAAAATGTTGCAGGAAGGGCATGCCAAGGGACAGGTTGAAGCCAGATTTGAATGGGGTGGAGATTTTGGCTCGCCCGATGAGACTTATATCTCTTCGCAGTTTGACAGGCCGGTGATGGTCCATCGCTATCCAACTAAGGTAAAAGCGTTTTACATGGAGCCGGACCCACTGCGTCCTGAGCTGGCGCTGTGCGTCGACGTGCTGGCGCCTGAGGGATACGGCGAGATCATTGGCGGATCGCAGCGCATCGGCAATTATGAAGCTTTGCGGAAACGCATTCACGAGCATGATCTGCCGGAAGAGGCCTTCAAGTGGTATTTGGATTTACGCAGGTTTGGCGGCGTGCCGCACTCTGGCTTCGGCATGGGAATAGAGCGCGTTGTGGCCTGGGTATGCGGCCTGGAGCACGTGCGTGAAACCATTCCGTTTGCCCGTACCCTGACCCGCATTTATCCATAAAGATTAGGAACGTATGACACCTGAGCCAACAACAGCACCGCTTGCAACCAAGACTGAACCGGCCAACCGGCCTGTGGTCGCCGACAACATTGTTCCTAAGAAAATCAGGATTCTTGGCGTCCCGCTGGACCTTGGCCAGTCCCGCCGTGGCGTGGATATGGGGCCTTCGGCGGTACGCGTGGCCGGCCTGGAGGCCCGGCTGGAAGAACTGGGACACATTGTAGAAGATGGCGGCAACATTGCCGTGGCCATTGCCGAGCAGAAAAAATCGGGCGATCCGCACGCCAAATATCTGAAAGAAATTACCGCTACCTGCACCAAACATGCAGAAACGGTGCTGAAGACCCTGGAGGCAGGTAAATTTCCGCTGGTGCTGGGTGGAGACCATTCCGTTGCCGCAGGCACCGTGGCGGGCGTGGCTGAATTTTTCCGGCAGCAACGGCGCGTGCAGGAGCAGAAGATTGGGCTCATCTGGATTGACGCCCATGCCGACATCAATACCCCTGAGACTTCCCCCAGTGGAAACGTCCACGGTATGCCGCTGGCCGCCATCATGGGCCTGGGACCATCCGACCTGGCCGATATCTATGGCTTTAAGCCCAAAGTCCAGCCGGAAAACTGCGTACTGGTTGGAATACGCGACGTGGATGTGCGGGAGAAAGAAAATATTAAAGAGACGGGCATTGAGGTCTATACCATGCGCGACATTGATGAGCGCGGCATGCGCACGGTTATAGAAGAAGCGCTGAGGGTGGCTGGACGTGGGACCGCCGGCTATCACGTTTCGCTCGACATGGATTGGATCGACCCCGAAGATGCGCCCGGCGTCGGCACCCCCGTGCGCGGTGGCGCTACTTATCGTGAGGCGCACTTGGCGATGGAGATCATTGCCGACCACGGACGCATGACCAGCTTTGAAATCGTGGAAGTAAATCCGGTCATCGACGAGCATAACCGCACCGCGGACCTGGCAGTGGAGCTGGCGCTCTCAGCTTTCGGTAAGAAAATTCTTTAACGCCTGAGCGAAGGGACTGCTTCAATTTTTTGTCCAGCACCGGCGTATGCTAAAGTCGGCTTTCAGATCAAAACACTTTCCGGTCATCGGAGTGAAGAAATGCGTTACGCAAATCTGTTTCGGGTTGCACTGTCTATATTGGCGCTCTTATCTCTTGCCACGGCCCAGGATGAACCCAAGCGGGGCCCCTCCACTGCGGAAGAGCGGACGCGTTTTGTTGCGCTCACGCGAAAACTGGAAACCAATCCCCTGGACAAAAGTCTTTACGCGGAAAAGAAATGGGCCAAACAATGGCTGGACGAAGTGCCGGACATCAACGTCAACGTCTGCGCGCCTCTGGTCTTTGGGACTGAGTTTGTAGCGGAACAGAATAAATATACCCCGCAACTTTCTTACCAGGTCACTTTCGCCAGCGCGGTCTACATTATTGAGCATCCGGACAAGAAGGGTGACACCACTTCCCAATTCATCGCCGGAGTGGAGAGCGCGCTGAAGACCTATACCGCGCTCGTGAAAGCCAATCCTGACGCGAAGTCCAAATCCCTGGACGGTCTGCTGGAAAAACAAAAGCAAGGTAAGCTGGCAGATTTTGTCCGCGATGCTAGCAAGCC
>DAHUXF010000165.1 GCA_027307295.1 Acidobacteriaceae bacterium | reverse complement strand
AACGCCGGCCCGGGGTCATCCAGACGGCGAACGTCTCCGACCAGTCCTCGTCCGGGTGCTTCTGCGCGTACCAGCCTTCCATATGGCGCACAAAGCTGCGGGAAAACGGAATTGGACGATACGCATCGCGGTACGGCTTCCGGTAGGGGCCAAAAATCTGCTTCCATTCAGCGGTTTTATGGAGGGCATAGGCATAATTGATTGCATGCCCCGCTTCATGCCGCAGATACATCATGATCTGGCGCGCATCTTCCAGATCATTCATCTCTTTTTCCAGGCGGGCCAACCTGGGATCAGCCAGATAAAATGGAATGCCGATCACCGGCTCGCCGGAAGGACATCCCCATTCATCGGTGAGATAGCAGGGTGGCCGGAATTTCTTAAGCCCTTTGCGTTCCAGTTCACGATAGAGCTTCTGCACAAACCGCTGCACCGGGGATTCTTCCAGCTTAAGCCCCAGATCACGGATCGGTTTCGCCAGGATCTCCTGGACGTCAGGCGGTGCTTTTTCAAAAGCGGCGCGCAAGCTGTCTCCGCAAGAAGAGTAGCATATGCACTATTTCAGGAGCAGTTACTCCCGGCATACTCCATGCGCGGACAGCAAAGATGCAAGGGGGTGTCATCAGGCTGAATAGCACATGGTTTTCCGGTGACAGAGTTGGTTTCTGACTGTAGGGTGCGTCGGGGTTGCATCGTCAATTACCGGGCAAATAAACTGTGGTTTCTCTACAAAAAGTTTTTCAGCCAGTTTCTCAAAGAAGAGAGCAGGGGACTCTCCGTCACGCCGGAACCAGACACTGGCCGGTCATTCTCATTTCCATTCTTTTCCCATTCGTAGCGCGAACTGTGCACTTTTTCTGCATTTGTTGCTGGGCCAGCCATTGCCGGACCTGCATTGGTTTTTTTGAGATCATTTTTTGGTTCGCTCATTAAAAGCTGTGTCATTTCCTTTCTTGTTGTTGTTCTTGCAGTCAAACTGACTGAAATCTTTCAGATGAAAGGGTTAGAACTCCGGTTGCTTATTGCGTAAGTATCTTAGAATCAACAATCTAAATAAAATCATGCAGAAGTTAACGCCTTAACACAACTTAACGGCCCGGTTAGGGCATCAAAAACGTGAGTTAGCTGATGAAGGCTCCGTCAACATGGTGAAAATGCTGCGCCAGGTGCAAGAACACGGGAAGCGGTTCAGTTGCGGGGAAAGAATCCCGGAGAGCGGGATTTATCGCGTGCTGCACCGTAATCACCGGTTGCCGCATGAAGTAACGTTGTTGCGTGATCAGCTATTTCCTAAATGCATGAAGTGCGATGACTCAGTCGAGTTTGAACTGATGCGCAGTGCGTCCAGCGTTGCCGTATCTGGATTTAAAGTTGCGCTCTATTCCCTGCCGGTTGCCGACGAAGAAGAGTTCACCGCGGTTCCTTAAGCCTTTAATCAATCTCAAATAATTTCAGGCTGTCACGTCCAGCGCTGCGGCAGCATCGCTGCCCTGCTTAGGGTGCCCTATAATGCAACGCTATGAATGATAATTCGCAAAACCCGCAACCGGCTCCCGGCGCTCGCCAGCTTTTGCGCCACGCTTTGGCCACCCTTGCCTACCGCACAGACAGGGCCCTCCGTGACGCGCCGGAAAGTTTTGCCAGTTTTAATACCGGCGAGAAAGGCCGCACCCCGGTTCACATCCTGGCCCATATGGGCGACTTGTTGGACTGGGTGCTTTCCATAGCAAGAGGCAAGCAGGCATGGCATGATTCTGTCCCGCTGCCCTGGCCACAGGAAGTCGCGCGCTTCTTTACCGCGCTCAAAGCGTTCGATGATTTTGTGGCTTCCGGCGCGGCGCTGGCATCGCCTCCGGAAAAGCTGTTTCAAGGCGCTATTGCGGACGCTCTCACGCACACTGGCCAACTCTGCATGCTTCGTCGTATGGCCGGATGTCCTATCAAGGGCGAAAATTATTACCTTGCAGACATTGCTGCCGGACGCGTAGGCCAGGACCAGCCTGCGCCGGTAAAACGGTTCTGACAGGGGAAGGCTTACGAAATCGGCGATCTAATAAATCGATCTTACAAACAGCAGACGATCTAACGTACAAACAGCAGATCTAGCGGGCCGCCAATCTAAGGGATTTCTACCTGCGAATTGTCAGAGAAGTCTTGTATTTGCGCCACCCACGGCCTGCGCTATAGTGCAAGCATCAAACACATGAAGAAACTTCTGGCTGTATGTTTCCCGGCGATGCTGGCGCTCGCCCTTTCCAGGCCTGTCCAAGCAACGCCTGCTCAGGTTGAGCGGATACATAGGTTTGATGACCAGCTTACAGTGAATCCTGACGGCAGTCTCCTGGTCAATGAAACCATTGATGTTGAAGCCGCAGGCATCAATATTCAACACGGCATTTACCGCGATATCCCGCTCATCTACCAGGACCGCATGGGCAATCGCTACGCCGTGCGGTTTGATATTGTCAGCCTGGTCCGTGACGGGAATGTTGAGCCTTATCACACTGCGGACCAGAGCAACGGCATACGAATTTATTTCGGCAGCTCCACGTATGAATTGCCACCGGGCCCCCATACATATCAATTTCGCTATCGCGTGGAACGTGTCCTGGGTTATTTTCCTGACTATGATCAGTTGTATTGGAACGTCACCGGCACTGGCTGGAGATTCCCGATTGATGTGACAACGGCAACGGTGCTGCTGCCGGCCCATGCGCGCGATGGCATCACTGATCTGAGAGCTTTTACTGGCCGTCAAGGGGAGCAGGGCCACGCATATTCAGTAACGCGGGATGAAGCCGGCAATCCAGTCTTTCAGGCCGAACCGCTGGCTCCCGGAGAAGGTCTTACCCTTGTGGTGAACTGGCCCAAGGGGCTGGTGGCTGAGCCTACTGCGGCGCAGAAGCGCGCATGGTTTGTGGCCGATAACAAAGCCACAATCGCAGGCGTGGCAGGACTGGTCATCGCGCTGCTCTATTACCTGCTGGCGTGGAGCATGGTCGGCAGAGACCCTGCATCCGGCACGATTGTTCCTTTGTATGCGCCGCCAGACAACATGTCGCCGGCGGCCGTGCGCTTTCTGGAGCGGATGGGCTTCGACGAAAAAACTTTTACCGCCGGCATTATGGGACTGGCGGCCAAGGGATATCTCGCCATCGAACTCGACGATTCCAAAACCTACAAGCTCATTCGCAAGAACACACTCGCAGACAGCAAACTTTTCAACGACGAAAGCGGCCTGGCCAGGACCCTGTTTGAGGATGGCAGTCCTTTAGTGCTCACGAATGAAAAGCACACGCTTCTCACGCGGGCCCGCAAAGGACTGGAGAACAATCTCCACGCCGCCATTGAAACCAACTGCTTTGTGACCAACAGCCGCTATCTGTGGCCGGGAATTATTTTGTCTGTGCTTTCCATTGCAGCAATGGCGGTCCTGGGCGGCGGGCCGCGCATTGCCATCACGCTTTTTATGGCCGTCTGGCTCACGGGTTGGAGTTTTGGCGTTTATATGCTGGTAAGCAGCGCAGTCCGCGCGTGGAAGAGCGTAAAAAGCCAGGGTGTATTGGCGGCGGGCCAGGCAGGATTTCTCACGCTCTTTAGTCTGCCCTTTGTGGCCGGGGAGTGTTTTGGCTTGGGCTTGCTGTATTGGGCCAACGGTCTGGCTGGCTGCTGCATTATTGCATCGGCCCTTATCATCAATGTCTTGTTTCATCATCTCATGAAGGCTCCAACCCGCGCGGGCCGGGCGCTGATGGACCGCATTGATGGTTTCAAGATGTTTCTTGCCGCGGTAGACGCGAATCGCCTGCAAACCATGGTTCCACCGGATAAAACGCCTCAGCTCTTTGAGAAATTTCTTCCCTATGCCGTGGCTCTGGATGTGGAGCACGCCTGGTCGAGCCAGTTTTCGCAGGTGTTGGCACGGGCCGCAACTGGAGGCGGCGGGGCAGGCTATTCACCCTCCTGGTATACCGGCAGCGGTTTCTCATCTTCCTCACCCGCCCAGTTCACTTCCAGCTTTAGCAGTTCGTTTTCCAGCGCCATATCTTCTTCTTCCTCTGCACCGGGATCGTCTTCCGGCTCCAGCGGAGGCGGTTCTTCCGGCGGTGGTGGCGGAGGCGGCGGCGGTGGAGGCTGGTAAAGCCAGCCCTGATCTTTCGCGGCTATAGAGATGACGCTGGCTTGCTGCCTGATAAACACCAGCTTTGCTGCTGGCAAGAGCTATGTGACCGTTGTCACAGCCCGCGGGAGAGATTTGGCACAGACTTATGCCTGTCAGGAGGCGACGATGAGAGCTATTAAGTCTGTTCTTGGGGTCCTGTTGCTATTCCTGCTGGCAAGCGCTTCTACCATTATTTCGCAAGAGAAGAAAACTTCCCAGCCAACTTTCAAATACGATTCCAGTAACCAGCAGACGGTGCATGGCCGGGTGATTGAAATCAGAGACTTCCAGTGCCCCGTAAGCGGAACCATGGGCTCTCACATTACGGTGAAAAGTGAAGCGGGACCGATTGAAGTCCATCTTGCTCCAGCGGCATTTATGAAGCAGTACGAGATCAAATTCCGCAAGGACGACGACGTCACGGTCACCGGTTCCCAAATCATCCTTGAAGGCAAACCTGCCTTGATGGCCCGGTCTGTTGTGGTTGGAAATGACACGTATAACTTTCGCGATAACAACGGCAGACCGCTCTGGTAAACGCTGAGAATTGCTGTTTCCTTTGGGGGAAGGGAATGGCAAGAACAAGGGCCGGCTCCGGAACAAGTTCCGGCCCTTTGCTTCTTTGTCATACGAACCTTCTGCCGCAGGCTTACGGGGTCGTAGTAATCTCGCCGATGTTTGCCACCGTATCGCCCTTTTTCATTGAGGGCACGCCGCAAATGTACAAAACCACGCCGGCCACAGGGGCATGGGCTTCATAGATGGTCTTGCCCAGGTAATCTGTCACATAACCAATCTTCATGCCCGGCTCCACATACGTGCCGCGCTGCACCAGAGGATAGAAAATTCCGGTCTGGTCGCTGGCCACGGTATCCACCTTGCTGAACCAAACCGGATGTTCCACCATCGCCGGCGCTCCGGGCAGCATCTTCAAATAGCGCATCAGGCTGAATGTTCCATTCGCCAGCATAGCCACATCATCCGTCTGCACGGTGCCGGAATATCCCGCTTCCACGGCAATGGCCGGTTTTCCGCGCGTGTTGGCGGTGTTGTCCAGATAGCGGGAAGCATTGGGGTCTTTGGGGCGGTCATTCCACACAATCACGTGGTCCAGGCCAAAGGCCAGCACCATGTCCCGCGTGATGGCATCCTGCCTGGCATTGCCGGATTTTGGCCAGTATGCGTAAGGACGTAAATTTTCGTCCAGATCACCGCCGTGATAGTCGACCAGATAATCGCAGCGCTCCACCACCTGTTTGGTAATCACATAAGACACGCGCTCGGTCTGTGTGCCATCCTGCTTGCCGGGATAGAAACGGTTCATGCTCTTTCCATCCACCGGATTCAGATGCGGGACCTTCTGCTCAAAAGAGGGAATATTGACCAAGGGCAGAATAATCACGGTACCCGCCAGTTGCGCAGGATCGAGCGTCTGAATCACCTTCTCCAGCGCGATAATAGAGGCATACTCTGTCCCGTGCGAACCGGAAACCAGGGCCAGCACCGGTCCGGGCCTGCTTCCCTGAAATACCGCAACGGGAATTGCCGTGGCTGCATCTGATCCAGCCGGGACCTCAAGGACTCCGGTGGCTTTTTGCCCTGGGGCGGCTGTGGCAGTGCCAACGGTAAAGCTGGATTGGGCCAGCATACGGGCGGAACTAAAGATGCTCAGGGACAACAGGCAAAGAAGCATGCGTAGTTTCATAACGGTGAGCAGTATAAGCCAGTGCAGGTCCCCGGATGCAGAAAATCAGTGTGCTAGTATGGGCGCGCTTAAGAGGAGGCGTTGCGCATGAAGAGTTCCATGATGAACTACCCTCTGACTTTGCAGTCGATTCTGGAGCGCATTCCCAGATTTTATCCAGGGGTGGAAATTGTCTCGCGCCGGCCTGACGGCACTTTGCATCGCTACACCTATCTGGACTTTTACCGCCGTACCAAAGCACTGGCGCAATCATTGCAACGCGCGGGACTCAACCCGGGAGACCGCGTAGCCACGCTCTGCTGGAACCATTCGGCGCATATGGAAGCCTACTTTGGTGTTCCCGCAGCCGCCGGTGTGGTGCATACGCTCAATCTCCGTTTGCATCCCCAGGAACTGGCGTTCATAGTGAACCACGCGCAGGACCGCTTTTTGATTGTGGATGATGTCCTGCTGCCGATCTTTGAGCAGTTCCGCGACAAGGTGAATCTTGAGCGGATCTTTGTGGTACGGCATCAGGCGCAGGCCCTGGCGCCAGGGTTGGAAGATTACGAGGACTTGCTACAGGAGACTTCGGGAGATTTCACATTTCCCCGCGCCGATGAAAACGATGCCGCCGCCATGTGCTTTACTTCCGGCACCACCGGCGCGGCGAAGGGCGTCGTGCTCACCCATCGCGGCGTGCTGGAACGCACCCGCGCCGCCAATTCCGGGCTGGGCCTCACCTGCGAAGACCGGATTCTGTGGGTGCT
>DAHUXF010000164.1 GCA_027307295.1 Acidobacteriaceae bacterium | reverse complement strand
GTCGTGACCTGGCGCTATGCCGACACCGGTTCGCTGATACAGGCGGGCACCTCTAACAGCAATTCTCTTCCCGTTGTTAAAGTTGCTCAAATTAACATTCTTCGCCTGAGACTGCCGGTGCCTGAATCCGTAGTAAGTCACGTTGGAATTGGAACGAAAGCTGACATCCGTGTACAGGCGACAGGCGAGCGCCTCAGCGGTAAAGTTGCGCGCTTGACTGATTCATTTGATCGTTCCACCCGGACCATGCAGGTTGAGGTTGATGTTCCAAATCAAACAAAAAAGCTTTCGCCCGGGATGTATGCCGATGTTTCTCTTCTGCTGGATAATCGGCAGGATGCCCTCACTGTCCCAGTGCAAGCGTTAAATCGCGAGAACGATAAGACAACCGTATTTCTAGTAAACCAGCAAGACCGTGTGGAAGTACGTGAGATCCACACGGGGCTGGAAGAGCCCGACCGAGTCGAAGTATTGGCGGGATTGAATCTTGGTGACCGGGTTATTGTCGGGAACTTCGCAGCGTACCGGCCAGGGCAACTTGTCAATGCGAAAGCCAGCAGTTTCAATGCAGGGGGCGCTCAGTAATGCCGGGATTTGCCATCAAATATCCCTTTTTTATCGTCATGATGTGCCTGATCATCGCGGTAGTTGGCATAACAACGGTCGCGCGCATGCCGGTTGACTTATTTCCCAACATCAATATTCCAGTGGTCGTAGTAGCAACGTTCTACTCGGGAATGCCGCCCGAGCAGATTGAAGCCGATATTACGGGACGCTTTGAGCGTTTCTTCACCCTGGGCAGCGGTATCGATCACATGGAGTCGCGCTCTCTGCCAGGGGTAAGTCTGATCAAGGTCTATTTCCAGCCAGGAACGAATGCAGATTCTGCAGTCAGTACTATTTCGAATCTGGCCATGGCGAACTTGCGAAGATTGCCTCCCGGCACGCTTCCTCCCGTTGTTCTAAAATTCGATGCTTCAAGTTTGCCGGTTTGCCTGATCACGCTTAAAGGCGAAGGGTTGAGTGAAACGCAGCTGCGCGATTTGGGCCAATATAACGTCCGCAATCAGGTTGCCAATGTGCCGGGCGCTTCTGTACCGCAGCCTTTCGGTGGCAAGTATCGACAGATACAGGTCTATGTAGACCCCGTCAAACTGCAGGCCCATCAACTAAGCCTCATGGATGTGGTTAGAACCGTCAACAATTCCAACATGATCCTTCCTGCGGGTGACGTTCGCATTGGCCCAAAAGACTTCAATATCTATACGAACAGTCAGCTGCCAACCACGGATGAGATCAACAGGTTGCCGTTAAAGACAGTTGGCAACGCTTCGGTTATGGTGGGCGACGTTGGTCACGCGATGGATGCGCAGCAGATTCAGAATAGCGTTGTTCGCGTGGACGGCCAGAAATCAGTTTATCTACCTGTGCTTAAACAGGGCGGAGACAGCAACACCATTGCGATTGTTGACGGAATTAAAAATACCGTGAGCGATCTGACTGATGTGCCCAAGAACCTTGTGGCGAAGGTAGTTTTCGACCAGTCGATTTATGTGAAAACGGCGATCAAGAACCTTGGAGTCGAAGGCGGGATTGGGTTGGTCTTGACGGCAGTGATGATCCTTGTATTCCTCGGTAGCATGCGAGCAACCGTGGCCGTTCTGTTATCGATCCCCCTTTCCGCTCTCGCTACTTTCCTGGTCTTGAATATGGGTGGCGGCACGATCAACACAATGGTTCTGGGTGGGCTGGCGCTCGCATTGTCCCGGCTGATTGATAACTCCGTAGTAGTCCTGGAGAACATTTTTCGCCACCTTGAACTGGGCGTGCCAGTGCAGGAGGCGGCCGAGAAGGGTGGACGCGAAGTTGCCCTGCCAGTGCTGGCCGCGACATTCACCACGGCAATCGTCTTTTTTCCGGTGGTTTTTTTGTACGGTGTTAGCCGGTTTCTGTTTATCGCCCTGGCTGCCGCTGTTGTTTTGTCCCTGTTTGCGTCCTACATGGTCGCTCTGACGGTTGTGCCATTATTTTGCGCAAAGTTCATTCATCTACTGGAAGCAGACGAAGAGACCGGCCACGATGTTCGTCGATCAGCTTTCGGGCATTTCATTCATTGGTTTAATCGTCGTTATAACAGCCTGCTTGGTCGTTATGACGTGGCAGTAGGCAAAACATTACTGCGGCCCGCCGCCACCGTTCTGGGGGTGATTGGAATCTTCCTCTTCAGTCTGGCGCTTTATCCTTTGCTGGGCATTTCGTTCTTTCCCCGCACCGATCCTGGCCAGTTTGTAATCAACCTCAAGGCGCCGACAGGCACGAGGATCGAACTCACCGATCAGTACGTACGCCGAGTCGAAAGCGAGATTCGCGAGGTAGTAAGTCCGCAGGATATGGGCATGATTGTTTCCAATATCGGCGTCACCCCAGGCTTCTCGTCGATGTATACCAGCAACTCAGGTCAGCATACGGCAACGGTACAGATCAGCCTTAAGGAAGGGCACAAAACTGGAAGCTACGAATACATGAGACGGGTTCGTGAAAAGTTAGCTGAAGATCTTCCGGAGTTGGCAACATATTTCCAGTCGGGTGGTCTGGTGGATGCGGTGATCAATCTTGGCCTGCCAGCTCCCATCGACATTCAGGTGGGAGGCAATAACCTGCACGAAACGTATGCAACTGCAGGAGAATTGGCCCGACGGATCCGTGGAGAAAAAGGGGTCAGTGACGTACTCATTCCTCAGGATCTCGATTATCCTGCCCTACGCCTGGACGTCAACCGGGAAATGGCTTCTCGACTCGGGCTCTCGTCTCGTGAAGTGGTTGACAATGTCATTACGGCACTTACATCGAATCAGATGATCGCCCCCAGTTATTGGGTGGATCCGAAGACCGGCAATGACTACATGCTTACAGTCCAATATCCTGACGCCCAGATACGCTCCATGGCGGATTTAAAGCAGATACCGCTCCGGTCGGCAAATGGAAATAACACCACTCAGCTTGGAGATGTCTCTGAGATCAAATCGATTCAGGCACCCACAGAAGTGGATCACTACCAACTGCGACGGGTCATTGATATTTATGTTTCACCCTCGGGAGAAGATCTTGGCAGCCTCGCTACCCGGGTTGACAAGATTATTTCCGGCATACAAAAGCCGGAAAATATTCGAATCGCAGTACGAGGATCGGTCGAAGGCATGCGTCAGTCGTTCAAGAGTTTTGGGCTTGGCTTGGTTTTGTCCATTATCCTGGTTTATCTGATTTTGATGGCTCAATTTGCGTCATTTGTGGATCCATTGATTATTCTCTTAGCCATACCGCCGGGGATCACCGGAGTCATTCTTGTCTTGCTTTCGACCCACACCACGCTCAACGTAATGTCTCTGATGGGAGTCATTATGATGACCGGTATCGTCGTTTCTAACAGCATTTTGATCGTGGATGTCACGCGCGTTCTGCGGGAAGAAGGCAAGCCGATCCGGGAAGCCGTCGCAACGGCCTGCCGCCTCCGGCTCCGTCCCATTCTGATGACATCGTTGGCAACAATACTGGGACTGGTTCCCATGGCGCTCGCTCTTGAGGCGGGAAGTGAACAATACGCTCCACTGGCGCGTGCGATTATTGGCGGCCTTACTGTTTCAGTGGTGGTGACGGTGTTCCTGGTGCCGGCGGCATATCTTCTCGTTCATCGGCGCGAAGAGCCTGTCCAGAATACGGCTGTCTAATTCAACGAAATGTAAGTCCGAGGAAATTGCGCAATGAAATCGTCATGCCCTGTGTTTCTGGTTTTTGCAAGTGTTCTCAGTTTTAATGTAGCAGCAATTTCTCAAAATGCGACGGGGATATCGCCGGTGTCAGAGCAGAATACCTGTACAATAACTGGTTTCTGCATCGGTTCCCTCTCTTTGAGCACAGGTGGAATTGATGTTGTTCCAAATCCATCAATCAGCGGGAACGGCAAGCAAGACGGAACTGGATCAACGTTAGTCTTGAGCGGACCGCAGGGGAACCAGAACTCACAGAGCGGTGCTCCAAAGCTGAGCTTGCATGATGCCGAGCAGATGGCCCTCAAGAACCATCCGCGAATTACGATTGCAGAGTTAAATGCGCTGGCCTCCAAAGAGGTGACGCGGCAAGTGCGGTCTGCCTACTTCCCCACCATCAACTTCAACGCAACGGGTGTGGATACGTACCGCGACGGCAATAGAATTACAGCCGGCGCCCTGAACAACCCCAGCGTTTTTGACCGTGCCGGTTCCGGCCTGACGGCAAGCCAGCTAATTACGGACTTTGGACGCACCAGGAACTTAAACTCAGCTGCGAGTCTCCACGCCCAGGCCCAGCAGCAAAACGCGCTGGCCACACGGGAGCAAATCGTCTTCATTGTGGACCAGTCTTTTTATGACGCACTTTCAGCTGATGTCTTGGTTACGGTTGCTGACCAGACTGTGCGTTCACGGCAGGTGCTTGTCGATCAGGTACAAGCGCTGGAGAAAGCAAAACTCCGTTCGGCGCTGGATCTGAGCTTTGCGAACGTCGCTCTGGCGCAAGCACAGCTTCTGCTCGTAAACGCAAAAAGCAATCGCGACGCGGCCTATGCAAACCTCGCGGAAGCGCTCGGATTGGCCAATCAGCGGTCGTTTGAGCTCGTGGATGTTCAAGCCGTTCAACCGTTCGCCGGAACTGTGGATGAAGTCATTCAACAGGCGCTCGCCAATCGCCCAGATGTTAAAGCACTTGAACTAGAACAGGGCTCAGCAGAACATTTAATGACAGCGGAAGAAAGACTGCAATTGCCCGACATCTCTGCTTTGGGAACGACAGGTGTTACGCCCGTTGCCAGTAATCGCCTTGGGACTAACGCCTATGGCGCTATAGGCGTAAATATTCACATCCCGGTATTCAACGGCCTTCTATTTACTGCTCGTGCTGCGGAAGCGAAGTACCGGGCCCAGGCCGCGGCAGAGCGGGTGCGCGACATGCGGGATACGGTTGTGCGGGAAGTCAGGGTGGCGTATTTAAACGTGAACAGCGCTTTTGAAAGAGAAAATGTGGCTGCCAAGCTGCTGGACCAGGCGACTCTGTCCTTGAATCTGGCCCAGGCCCGCTACAACTTGGGGCTTAGCTCAATTGTGGAGTTGAGTCAGGCCCAACTGCAACAGACAGAAGCGGAAATCAGCACTGTCACTGCCAAATATCAGTATGAATTTGCCATTTCCGCTTTGGCGTACCAAGTGGGACAATAGCGACTTCGGCGCCACTCGCACGCGATGAGCAAGAACATGCCATGCGATGATTGCGTTCTCTTAAAGCCCCCAATGCACTACTTCTTGCAATTAACATGGTTTTAATATTCCTTTAACAACCATTTCACGCAAATCTTGCAACCTGCTTATGGCTGTCAATATGGTTTATTGCTTATTCGGCTCTGAACAGCGAGTAATCATAAATGCCGACTGCCATAAGGTTTTCTGCACCGTGGGGCAAGCACTGATTAAGACGGTAGTAACCTGCAAGCCGTAAATAAGGCTATCCAATGATTGCGAATTCAGTTAAGAATACTGACAACTGACTGTACTTTTCGTTAAGAATACTCACAACAAAAATTCAAAGATTTGGGATGAAGGGAGAAATGCCTCAGTGAAATTGTTGAAGACTCTATGGCTTTTGATGCTGATAACCAGTTTGGGCATGGCTCAATCGAATAATGATGGTGCGGCCGCTGGCTCGGGAAATATTGGTGATGAAGTGAAGCAGCTACGCGAGGCGATGGCAGAACAAAAGAAAGCCATGGCAGAGCAGCAAAAGCAACTTTCGCAACAACAACAGGAAATCGAGAAACTCAGGAAGCAATTGGGCCCGCAGGCTGCCGCCGCGACCGATAACAGAGAAGCGCAATCAGGGCGCATGGTCAACGCCACACTGGCGGTGCCGAATGCAAATCCGGCTGTACGCACAGTGGCCGATATGGCCCAAGAACAAGAGCGCCCCAAAGAATCGCCGCTGTCATTCCGTATTGGGAATGCGGATTTCACGCCGGGTGGCTTCCTGGACTTCACAGCACTGTTTCGTTCAACGAATGTTGGATCTTTAGGAACCAACTTCTTCGCCATCCCATTTAGCAATCAGGTCCAGGGGCATCTGACTGAGACACGTTTCACCGCGCAGAACTCGCGCGTGAACATGAAAATTAACGACAAATTCAACGGCAACGATGTGACCGGCTTCTTTGAGATGGACTTCCTGGGAAATGACGCTGGCAACGTTTTTGTCACTACCAACGGTCATACCATGCGCCTGCGGCACTATTTTGTGGATGTTAAGCGTGATAAATGGGAA
The DNA here is from genome assembly GCA_027307295.1 of Acidobacteriaceae bacterium. GTDB lineage: Bacteria > Acidobacteriota > Terriglobia > Terriglobales > Acidobacteriaceae > Angelobacter. Next base: position 302 of record DAHUXF010000164.1, on the reverse strand, counting down.
ATCCTTGGGGGCCAGGCTTGGAGCTGGATGACACCGAACCGGGTTGGGTTGTCGCCGTATTCCCAGGATGTGTTTAATACAGTAGACATGGATTTCAATTACCAGGCTGGACTCACCTGGGGCAGGTCGCCGCAGTTCCGCGTCGTATATCACGCAAACGATAACTGGGCTTTAGGCGTGGCATTGGAAAATCCCGAACAGTTTGTCGGCCCGCAGGTTAGCGGATCGAATGAAGTTGTTTTTCCGGCCGCATTTAACGCCTCACTACAAACCCAGTTTGACGCGGCGAACAACACAAGCAC
>DAHUXF010000163.1 GCA_027307295.1 Acidobacteriaceae bacterium | reverse complement strand
CAGCAGGTTTTCACGGACTTCAGCTTCGAAGACCGCGCGCCCCGGGGTCACTTCCTTCAGTTGCAGACCCAGAGTCTGCCAATAGGGAACCCGGGACGACATGAACGCATGCAGCAGGCTGAGTTCGGTGTTTTGAGGCATAGGGAAAGGCTGGTGCGAAAGGGGGGACTCGAACCCCCACGCCTTGCGGCGCCAGATCCTAAGTCTGGTGCGTCTGCCAATTCCGCCACTTTCGCACGCTGGTATTCAACTGCTTTTTCGGCCCTCTCTATTGTAGGGAAAATTACAGGGACTGTCTGCACCCACTCCACATTGGCACTCCGACTGCATCTTTGATATCTTCTCAGCCAGCCAGTGACGAGATATTCTTGAATTTCCTGTGTTTTGCTGTAACGACTCTGGGCAAGCCACTTTCCGCTTTTTGGGCGAGACATCCACAAAATGTGCCGTCCTTTTTTGCGGCACCCAAGTCTTTATCTTGACATCAATTCGGGAAGTGCTAACATTCGTGTCGCCTATGAATTAAGCGTTCGAGATTCTCGCCGGAAACTTATACGGGCCGCCTGCTTTTCGCAGCCAGGCGCCACCAACCAACTTTACATTCTCCATTTAGGATTCGTAATATTCTAAGGCATTCATCAAATACCGAAACGAGGGATCTCAAAATGAAATCTCGGTTTATGCGCGCGCATTTTCGTGGCAACAATGTGATAGGAACGATTCTGGGCGCGGCCCTCGTGACCTCGTGTGCTATTGCCTCCGCCAGCGACGGAGGCAAGAATCAGACCACCAATACAACTCCTTTCCCTGGACTCTCCCTGAAAATTCAGGATGCCACGATTCCGCCTGGCGGAGTCTATCAACTGCAGTTGTTGGTGACGGAGCCAAAGCCCGTAGGTGCTGGAAGTCCACACGTAACATTCTCCAGTGCCGCTTTCGGAACAGGGGCGGGGGCCTCGGTCCACGATCCCTCGGGAGAGGCCTGCGGCGTGGCTGTGCGTACGCTGGGCGGGTTCAGCGTATCGCTGCTCTCACCCAACGCGATGATGGGCACCACTGGCGACGCTGCAATCATGACCGTTGACCTTCCCGTCAGGCCGGACGCTCAAACCGGATTACAAGTTCCTGTAAATCTCGATCTATCCAATACCGTCTTTCTCGACAGTACCGGCCAGCCCTACCCGCTGCAAGTGTCGGGTGGAAATTTGAATATAGGCGGCACGCTAAACATCACCGAGGTGATTCCAGAAGGAGAAACGGTGGCTGCCGGAGCCACCATCTCCATCTTGGGAGCCGGCTTTACACCCTCGGCCAGCGTAGATTTCGAAGGCGCAAACGTAGTGACCACACGATTCGTTTCTTCTCAGCAGCTCGATGTAACATTGGACCAGACATTGTTGTTAGATGGCGTGCGCGTGCGAATCCGGACTGCCACAGAACAAGCTTTTTATTTTCCTTATTTCCATACTACAGAGATTGGTCACAGCTCGAATCAGCTCGTTGCGGCGGCCGATCCCATGTTTTCCCGGGTCACGTATACGGTTGCCACTCTACCTTGGACAAGATCAGGCAGCGCATTCACCGGAATCGCCCTGCAAAATCCGACGACAAATTCTGCCCAGGTAACACTCGAATTGCTTACCTCGGGAAACCAGGTGCTGCAAACGGTGAATATTTCCCTTCCCGGTAAGAGCAAGATGACTGAAGATCTTCTTGATTACTTCCCGCAGCCGGCGGCGAATGGGGCAGTCGTGCGAATTGGCTCATCACAGCCGATTCAAATCTTGGGCTTGCAAGGCGACACTGGTACTGGGCTTATAAAGCCGCTCATGGTTTCCGTTCCTTAGCCGACGCGAGAGTCCTTCGCCGCAATCTCTGCGTCTTGGTCCGCGTACGTATGAACAATACTGCAAGGACAAGGATTGGAACTGGCATCGACAGCGCCTGCCAGGGAATAAATCTTGGGACCGGCGTTGCGCCGTCGCCATTCAGCACGAATGCAGCCCAATATCGCGGATGACTCAACGCAGTCTGTGAATGCAAGAATTGTAATTTGGCCAGTCGCAACGCTTCGGCTTTGGGTTTATGTTCCTTCAGCAGGAAGAAATAGAACTGCTTCATGAAATCGGCAGTAGGCTGATCGGGAACGCGCCAGAGAGTCGTCAGCGTCGATCGGGAACCTGCCGAGAGTAAAGCCCGGCTGAACGCCTGCACCCCTTCGCCTGGAACCATCCGCCCTCTTTCGGTATCGCACGCGGAGAAAGTTGCCAGGCTCACGCTGCGGAGATCCAGATCATAAAGTTCTTTCAAGAAGAGGTAGTTGTTTGCCTGTCCAGGCTGGTCGGGAGAGAACAAGAGACGCGACCGTTCAGGGGCGTCCATATCGGCGATGGCATGGGTGCTTACGTGCAACAAGGCGGGATTGGGATAGATGGCTTTAAGAAAGCTCGGCTTGCGGTCGGCGGAGCTAAGAAACACTTGTGTTCGGCCTGCACTCATTCGCGCGATCTGTTGGACTTCTTCTACTGAGCCGCGTAAAACACCCGGTCCTTGCTCGTTCGAAGTGACGAGCAAATCACCGCCGTTGGCAACCACGGCTGGATTACCGAAGGCAGTTAACTGCTTGCGCCAGGGAAATTGGAAGCGCTCTGACTGAGAATCGATGCCTCGGGCCAACAACACAGCACTCGGTAGATAGGTGACGTCGTGCTTCTCTAATAGCGGTTGTCCTGATTCAGCCGTCGTAAGCTCAAATGGGATAAGAGCCAGAAAATTGTCGGGAACAATCAAGACGTGCGGATGGCGATCGTTCCAGACTGAGGTAAGTCCTTCGGGCATGAATGCCAGCAGCTTCTCGAACTGGGCCGGCCAATTGTCCCCAAGAGACTCTGGAAGGCTGCCCACCAAGGACACCAGAACTTTCATCTCAGATGGAGAAATCTTTCGTTGCACGATGCCCGCTGCATCTCTAGTCAGCCAGACTGCTGCAATCATATCCGGGCCTACCCAGAATTCAATCAGGACCATGGCAGGGTCCAATCGGCTCTGGGTCGCCTGCAGACTCAATGTTTCGGTCAGGGATTTTTCATGGTAAAAGCTGTCCTGGAACACTCGTGCCCGGCTGCGCTCAATGTACGCAAAAGCAGCGGCGGTGTCGTTGCGACCGAGAAGCAGCTTGATCATGGCATCATAGACATCGCGTTTGTCTGCAAGAAAATCTGACTTGAGGCGCGATAGCTGAATCTTCGAACGCATGCTTTCGATCTTTTCGACCGCGTCGTGATATTTCCCTTCAGCCAGAGCAGGGTCACCGTGTTGCTCCGCGATTTTCCCCAGTCCGTATAAGGCCTTCCATTCCTCTTCCACTGTTCCCAGCTTACTGGCCTCAGAAAGCGCCGACTCGAATTGCATTTAGGCTTCCGCAAACCGTTCCATTCGGTACAGCGTTTCCGCCCGATAGAGCATGGACTGCATTGCTTCGCGCCGGTCTTTGGTTTTCTCTGCCAAGGTTCGTGCTGTCGTGAAAGTCTTGAGCGCGTCTTTCAGGCGACCGAGATCAAGGGCGAGAACAATCCCGGTGTTCTTCAAAACACCAAGTTCTCCGTCCATGTCATGGTCCAGGCCAAAAAAGTGCTCGGCTTTTCGATACTCAGCAAGGGCCTTTTGTGGATCGCCCAAGCGACGGTACAGCACGCCCAGATTCGCGTGCAGATGGCCGAGATTTCCTTGCGTCAGCCCTTCCGGCGACTGTTCGACCTCCTTATTGATAGACAGAGCGCGTTGGTAATTCCCGAGTTTCTGGTATAGAGCGCCCAGGTTAAGCAAAGTAAATTGTCGCCAGCGCTGTGCCCAAGGCTCACCCGACGATTTTGCCAGGCGTTGCAAAGCGGCGTCGTAGGCACCAAAAGACTCGGCATATTTCGATTGATAGAAATAAACGCTGCCCAGATCGTTCAAAATGGTGATGGTTGTCTCGGCGTTTCCAATCTGGCTATTCAGATTGAGCGCCATGTCCAACTCGCGCGTCGCCTCTGTATATGCTCCCGAATTCATGTAGGCAAGGCCCGCGTCATTGCTGGCACGCGCTTCGCCGTCTTTATCTGCCAGTCCCTGGTACACCTGGGCAGCTTCGTGCGCCCTTGCGACAGCGAGGTCGTAGTGTCCTTCCGAGTTGGCAATCTTACTCAAGCCAATCAGAGTTTCTCCCAGTTCCCGGCTAGCCCTGTGAGCTTTGAGTTTTGGTAGAACAGCTTCGTAAATCACGCGGGCTTCGGCGAAAGAACCTTTTTGACGCAGGGCGGCCGCTCGCGCGAGCTGAGCTTTAAAATCTTCCTGAGATGGCGCAGAGATGGGCCTCGCGCACAGAATCGCGCAAACCAGCAAAACCTGGATTGGCGTTTTGTACTTCACAAACGGCATAAGCAAGTATATTTCAGCGTCGTTGCTAGAAGCTTCCTTTTGCCACCAATGAGCCTGTTGCAGCGTCCTTATGCGGGGATTGAATCGGCGAACAAGCCCACCGAAGACCCCATAGTCCGTTTTGCAATCCATTTGTCAAATATTTGTTAAAACTTTCTGTTCCGCGCGAACGCCCAGAGGGTCTTATCCCAATAGCAAGGCCATCAGACAGGGAGGGTCTTCCAATGCGCGGGGTTTGCCTGGAATATCAACGGCTGTTGAAAGCTTATCAACGCGCCTTCGTTTCCTGGGTGGGGCAGAGGAGCGTTCATGAAGAGGGAGCAGATAGCGATTTGGAGGCGCTTGAAAAGAAATATCAAGCCTTAACAGATCATGAACAGTCGTGTGTTGCCTGCTTAGATAAATTAGGTAAAGAGCCTGTTCAAGGGCCGGACCCGCCTGTCAGCCGAGAAAGACATCTCAGCCGAGCGAGAGCAAAAGCATCTTAACGCGCCTTTGCGAGATAACTTAAGGGCGAGTTGCCGGTTTCTCGCGCAGCGATCCATTGGCCTGCGCTCCTTCTTTTTATTTACCGCCGTTTCTTAGGGTTGATTCGAAATCCGATCTGGCTCGATTGTGCGATCGGCCTACCTGAGCCATCCAGTGCGACTACCTTCCATAGCAGTAGTTTTCCAGGCTGTATCTTCGATTCGAGTTCAGGACTTGCGCGGAAAACATTGTTGGCCGATTTTCCACTCAAAAGCACAGTTCCATCGACTTCAAGCAACTGAACGGAATAACTCTTTGCCAGGGGCAACGGGTCCCAGTGAAAGTCCTCAGGAATGCGGTCCAACTCTCCAGAGGGCGCCGTGAGACGAATATCGCCCGATCTCATATTCTGGATACCCGAAGGCCCTACCTGTAAAACGGGGCGCGCTTGTCGATTTGAAACATAAAGTGAGAAGCCTAAACTAATTGCCAGCGTGAGCGCGGCAGCTCCGGCAAGATTCGGCATTGTTAGCAGCGTGCGCCAAAGAGGACTACGAACGGACGAGAAACGCATGTCTTGTGCGCTTTGCAAGTGGGCGACAATCCACTCTACTGTCTTCTCATCGTTTGTCAAAGGACGCGAAGACTCGAAACTTCTAAGCATAGCCAACTCGGCCTGACAGTGGGGGCAACCGGCTACATGCTGGTTAATCGTTAGGTCAGAAAATCCGTCTGCAACCCTCTCCAGGGCTTCCAAGGGGACACAGTTTTCGCCGGCGGATACTCCGTCTCGCCATGCCTTTAGTTTGCCGGTGTTAGCTGTCATTCGTTTCTCCTAGGCGTTTCTGAGCCTTCGCCTTCCAGATTCTTACTGCCCGCTGCAGCTTCCTTTTGGCGCTCACCAGGTAGGCCTTTGCGCCGCTGGTATTCGTCAGGTTGAGCATCCGCGTAATGACGTCCAGCGGAACGTCTTCCGCGAAGTGAAGCGTAAAGACCACCCTTTCAGTCTCTTCCAGCGATTCGCACACGAGCTGACGGGCGATATCCGCCATTTCCTTGCGCACGATTGCTGTGTCCGGATTTTCCGACACCAGATCCGGAAGCTCATCAATCATCATCTGAGCCGATTCCATGGCCGGCATGCCGGAACGAGCCCGTACAGCATTTAGACAGTGATTGCGGGCTATGGAGAACAACCAAGTGGAGAATTTTGATTCGGCTCGAAATGAGGGAAGATTCCGATAGGCCTTGGCGCAAATCTCCTGAGCCAGATCCGCAGCGGATTCACGATCGTTCGTGAAAGCCAGGCACCAGCGCGCCACTTTTGCGTGATATCGGCCAAAGAGCTCATTGATATGTTGTTCCGACCCGGCCCCAGTTTCATCACGGTATCGGGCAATCAGATCTTCATCTGACGGGCTGTCCCATCCCATTCGCGCATTATAGTGTCGGCGGATTTATTTTGCTTCAAGATACGTAGACTGTTCTTCGACGGTGAATGCCAGGAGGAATCATTTCCCTCAGGACCCGGAATGTCAAGTTTCAATTGCCAATTCCGCCACTTTTCGCACGCTGGTATTCAACTGCTTTTTCGGTCCTTCTCGATTGTAGGGAAACTCTATTGTAGGGAAAATTACAGGGGCTGTCTGCACCTGCTCCTCCGCCTCTGCACGCCGGAGACCAGGGCCCAGTAATCGGTCGTTGATGACAATCCTTACCGAGCACGAGATGTCTAACGCTTCCCATTGCAACGCATTGAATGGGAAAGCGCATCGCAAAGTTTGGCAACAG